>NZ_JBHXEM010000073.1:0-43934 GCF_042724755.1 Kitasatospora sp. NPDC127067
GATATCTTCTGGACACGTCGGGGCGGGGCTTTCTAAAAATAAAACGGACGTGAACGCGACCCGAGCGCCCGCGCCCCCGGTCGCGCCCGGGGTCAGTGCTTCGGCACGGCGTCCGCGGACTCCGGCAGCGGGTAGGCGCCGGGGTCGACCGGGCCCGGGAGGTCGGTCGCCGGGCGGCCGGGCGCGGTCGGGTCCGGCAGCGACGGCTGGGCCGGCGGGGCCGGGACCTGGCTGAACGGGATGCCGGGCGGCGACTGGACCGGGCTGGTCCGGCCGAGGGGCGGGGCGCCGCGGCCCTGGACGGCGCAGCCCGCCAGGCCCTCCAGGCCGTCCGGGCTCTGGACGGCCGGCTGGTTGCCGGTGAAGCAGTTGCCCGGGTCGACGGAGGCGAGCACCAGGTCGGTGCCGTTGCCGGTGGCCCGGTTGTCCTCGACGCGGTTGCCGCTCGCCGGGTGCCCGGGCGGGTCGGTGACGAGGATCCCGGCCGCGCGGTTGCCCCGGACCAGGTTGCGCTGCACCTGGTTGACGGTGCCGCCGCCGATCCCGATGCCGATGCCGTAGGCGCCGTCGGCCTGTTGGGGGGTGTCGGTGGCGTTGTTGTCGGTGACGACGTTGCCCGCGAGCACCGCGCCGTGCTGCGGGGCGAGGGCTTCGAGGTCGTTGGAGTTGAGGGTGACGCCGACCCGGTTGCCGCGGACCAGGTTGCCGACGACGGTGAGGTTGTCGGAGGCGTTGGTGATCTCGATGCCGACGGCGTTGCGCTCGACGGTGTTGCCCCGCACCAGGGTGTCGCAGGGCTTGCACTGGCCGACGTAGATGCCGGAGTCGGCGCCCCCGGAGGCGTACGAGTCCTCGATGACTCCGCCGCGGGCGTCGAAGGCGTAGATGCCGTACAGGCCGTTGTTGTAGGCGGTGACGTTGCTGGCGCGGAAGCCCTGGACGGGCGGGAAGCGGACGGTGTCCAGCGGGTCGTAGGCGGAGCCGCCGGCGCCGTGCTGCTGCAGCTTCTCGTCGGTGACGCCGGTGAACAGCACGCCGTTGGCGAGGTAGCCGTGGACGGTGAGGTTCTCCACCACCGAGCCGGGGCCGGAGACGGTGATGCCGTTGACCAGCCGCAGGCCGCCGTCCAGGACCACGGTGTTGCGGTCGGTGCCGCGCAGCACGATCTTGGGCTTGGTGAGGCGCACGCTCTCCCGGTAGGTGCCCGGGTCGACCAGCACGGTGTCCCCCTCGCGGGCCACGTCCACGGCCTGCTGGACGGTCGGGAAGTGCTGCGGGACCCGGATGACCGTGCCGTCCGGGTGCTTGGCGTCGGAGGAGGCCGAGCCGCCCGAGGAACAGCCGGTGAGGGCGAGGACGGCGGCGGCGAGCAGCGCGGGCAGACGCCTGACGGTTCGGGTCCCGCGTGAGGGTGTTGCGGTCGGGCCGGGGTGACGGGTGGTCAAAAGTTGCATACGGCGTGTTCTATCGTCTCCAATGTCGCCCATGCATGCCGAAGCCGGAAAGGCGCAGGACCGGACACCGACCGTCAGGACCGGTGTGGGTCGGAGGGCTCTGATCACGGGCGGGGCGGTGGCGGCCGCCGGACTCGGTGCCGGGGCCGCGGCGCTGGCCCTGGGCGGCGGCGACGGCCGGGCGGACCCCGGCCGGCCGGCGGCGGCGCCGGAGCCGTCCGCCGTGCCCTTCCACGGCGAACGGCAGGCCGGGGTGACGGCCCCGCAGCAGCCGGCCACCCAGCTGCTGGCCCTCGACCTGGCGCCCGCCGCGACCTCGGACGGGCGGGCCGCCCTGCGCGGCCTGCTCGGCGGGCTGACCCGGGTGCTGGCCGAGGCGGCGGGCGCCCGCCCGGCGGACGCGCGGCTGCGGGACGGACGGCCGGCCGGGCTCAGCAGCCTGGTGGGGGTCGGGCCGGGCCTCGCCGCCCGGCTGGGGCTGAACGTTCCGCCGGCCCTGCTGACCGAGCTGCCCGCCTTCCCCGGGGACCGGCTCGACCCGGCGCGCGGCGGCGGCGACCTGGTGGTCCAGCTGTGCGCGGTGGACCGCTGGCCGCTGTCCGTGGTCGCCGAGCAGGTGGGCGATGCGGCCCGGGCGGCCGGCGCGACGGTGCGCTGGACGCAGTCCGGCTTCCTGGCCCGGACGACCGGGGGCGCCACCCCGCGCAACCTGTTCGGCTTCAAGGACGGCACGGCGAACCCGGACGGTACGGACAGCGGGCAGTGGGTCTGGGGTCCGCCGGGACCGTACGAGCACGGGACGGCGCTGGTCTACCGCCGGATCCGGATGGACACCGCCGCCTTCGCCGCCCTCCCCGGGGACCGCCAGGAGCAGGTGATGGGCCGCCGGGCCGGCGACGGCGCCCCGCTCACCGGCACGGCGGAGCACGACGAGCCGGACATCTACACCAAGAACCCGGACGGCTCGTACGTCATCCCGGCCACCGCCCACGTCCGCCTCTCCAGCCCCCGGCTGGACGGCGGCGCCCGGATGCTGCGGCGCGGCTACAGCTACGACGACGGCCCGGGCGACCGGGGCCTGCTGTTCTGCGCCTTCGTGCGCGACCCGGCCCAGTTCACCCGGGTCCAGAACCGGCTGGCCGCCCGCGACGCCCTCAACGCCTTCGTCGAGCACACGGCCTCGGCGGTGGCCTACGTGCTGCCGGGCGCGCCCGAGGGCGGGACGCTGGGGGACGGGCTGTTCGGATGAGCCGTTCGGACGAGCTGTTCGGGCGAACGGTGCGGAGGAACAGCCGCTGTCCGGCGGGAACATGAGCACCGGCGCAGCGACGCCGAGTGCGTCGAGCGGCGCCGGGAGCGGTGGCCGAGCGCCCTGCCCGACGGCTGGCGCCGAGCGGGGCGCCGACCGCGCTCCCGGACGCGGCTACCAGTCCACCGGGAGGCGGGCCGGGCTCCGGGTGGTGCCGCCGAGCTGCCAGGCGAGGTCCGCGACCGGGACGGTGAGGCGCAGGCCGGGCAGCGCGGTGGCGAGGCGGTGCAGGGACTCGCGCATCTCCAGCCGGACCCGCCAGGCGCCGATGCAGTAGTGCGGTCCGGCGCTGAAGGCGAGGGTGGGGGCGGCGAGCGGGAGGCCGAGGTCGGCGTCGAGGCCCTCGGGATGGACGGCCGGGTCGCGGTTGGCGCTGCCGAGGCTGACGGCGACGACCGAGCCGGCCGGGATGGTGACGTCACCGACCTCGATCGGCGCGGTGGTGCGGCGGATGGTGGCCTCGTCGTCGCCGAGCGGGATGTAGTGCAGCAGGCGTTCGGCGGTGCGCTCGGCGATGGCCGGGTCGGCGAGGCGCGGCCAGTGCTCGGGGCGTTCGCCGAGTACGTAGACCAGGGCGTTGGCGAGGGCCCCGGCGACGCTCTCGTTGCCGCTGGCGGTGAGCCCGGCGACCAGGAAGACGAGGGACTCCTCGGGGACGCCGCCGTCCTGGTCCGCGGCCCGGACCAGCCGGCTGACCAGGTCGTCACCGGGCTCGCGGCGCCGGCGGGCGACCAACTCGCCCATGAAGGCGCCGAATTCGGCGAGGGTGTCATCGTGACCGGTCTCGGTGCCGCGTCGCTCCTCGCCCCGGTCCTCGGCCTGGCCCTCGGCCGGGCTCCCGTTCTGGCCCTCGTTCTGGTTCGAGCTCCGGTTCCCGCCCTCGTCCTCGCCCTGGGCGAGCAGGGCGAGCGTCCAGCGGTGCAGCCGCTCCTCGTCCAGATGGTCGGGCCCGTCCCCGTCGAGCCCCATCAGCCGGGTGGTGACGGCGAACGGCACCGGCCGGGCGAACGCGGGGACGAGGTCGGCCGGCGGGCCGGCGGCGACCAGCCGGTCCACGGACTGCTGGACGGCGGCGGCGACCCAGGGCTGCCAGCCGGCGATGGCGCGCGGGGTGAAGGCCCGTTGGGCGGTGCCGCGCAGCCGGCGGTGGGCGGGCCCGTCCTGGTTGAACAGGGACGCCGGGTTGGCGGCCACGTCGGCGGTGGCACCCGCGGTGCCGACGTCATGCAGGTCGGCCCGGGTGACCCGGGGGTCGCCGAGGACCTGCCGGACGTCGTGGTAGCGGGTGATCAGCCACGCGGGGGTGCCGTCCGGGAGGGTGGTGGGGTGGGGCGGCTGGGCAGGGGTGAGGGGGAGCCGGTGGAGTGGGGGGAGGGTGGTCCGGGGGTCGGCTGCGACGGAGTCCATGGGTCCCTTCGCGGGGTTCGGAGGTCCGGCTGGTCGAGGGGAGTCGAAGCGCGTAATTGTCATATATTCATAGGCAATTGGACGCTTGTGGTGCTTCTCCCGTTACGCCCCGATGATATGCCCTCGGTGCCCCCGGTCGGGCGCCGGATCGGCGGGCAGCAGCGGCCGGAGGGCGCCCAGTACGGCACCGATGCAGGCGTCCCGCAGCTCGGTGCGGGTGCAGGTCTCCTCGGTCAGCCAGTCGATGACCAGCACCCGGACGAACACCAGCCAGCTGCGCAGGACCTGTGACACCGCCTGCCGCGCCCGCTCGTCCGCGAGCGGGAGGACGCCGAGCAGCCGGCCGCGCAGGGCGTCGAGCTCCTCGGCGATGATCGTCTGGATCACCTGGTCCCCGGCCAGCACCCGGTTGGCCGTGAGCACGGCGTGCCGGTTGGCGATGAAGTAGTCCAGGTGGGCGTCCATGCCCTCGACCAGCTGCTCGATCAGGGTGTCGGCCGGGTCGAAGCGGGTCTTGGCGAGCAGGCCGTCGGCGGCCTCCCGGTAGACCGCGGCGAAGAGGTCGTGCTTGCTCGCGAAGTGCCGGTACAGCAGCGCGCGGGAGACTCCGGCCCGCTCGGCGACCTCCTCCATCAGCACCTCCTCGTACGGCCGTTCGGCGAACAGTCGGGCGCCGACGGAGAGCAGCTGGGCGCGTCGCTCGGGGAGGGAGAGCCGACGGCGTCGTTCGTGGACTGGCATGCGGGCCAGGCTACTTGACACATGTCTACTTGTCGGCGCCGGCTTGGTGGGGCACGATTGGTAGACACGTGTCAACCAGACCTCTGACGGGTGGGTGGGTCATGGCCAAGGCGTTACGGGTGCTCACGTGGACGATGGGGATCGCCTGCGTGGCGATCGGGTTCCTCCACATCCTGCTGGGAAACGCCGCGATGCCCGGGATCGCGGACGCCGGTCCGACGGTCGGCAGCTTCGGCCGCTTCATGGGCGCGGTCTTCGCCGGGTACGGCGTCGCCTGGATCCGGGCCGCCCGGCAGGCGCCGGTGCCCGCCCGGACGGTCCGGCGGCTGGCGGCGGTGCTCCTGCTGGGCGGCCTCGCGCGGGTGCTGTCGATCGTGGTGGACGGCCGGCCGCACTGGTTCCAGCTGGTGCTGATGGCGATCGAACTCGGGCTCGCGCCGGTGTACTTGTGGCTCGCCGACGCCGACGAACGGGCTCGGGGCGGGAGCGGGAGCGGGGTCGGGAGCGGCAGCGGGGCCGGGGCCGTCGAGCGGCCGCGGGGCGGGGCTCAGCCCACCGGGGCGTAGTCCGCCAGGTGGGCGGCGAGGGTGGCCCGGTCGACGGTGGCGCCGGTCAGCGAGACGTAGCCGTCCGGGCGGACCAGCACGACGGCGTCGCCGCGGAGCCCGTACGCCCGGGCGACGTGGCCACCGGGGTCGAGCACGGCCGCCCGGCGCAGGCCCGGGAGGGCGGGCGGACCGAACGGGTCGGACGGGGTGGAGTCGGCGGGCAGGTCCGGGCCGCCGGGCGGTCCGGCCAGGGCCGGGTGCTCGCCGACCGTCAGCAGGGTGAGGTGCGGGCCGCGGAACAGGTCGAAGAGCCGGGTCGGCGTGTCGTCGGCGGTGGTGCAGGGCGCGTCGGGGGCGCGGTCGCCGGCCCGGATGCCGGTGGTGTCGTCGAGGTCGCGGCCGAGCGGCCCGCCCCGGTAGCCGACCGACAGCCCGGTGAAGTCGGCCCCCGCCGCATTGGACATGGTGCGGAACTGGTCGGTGAGGGCGCGGGCGCCGTCGGCGCTGAACAGCCTGCGGTGCTGGGTGGAGGTGGCGGCCAGGACGGCGGCGGCGACCGGCAGCCGCTCGGCCTGGTAGCTGTCCAGCAGTGCCTCGGGTGCGCCGCGCAGCACGGCGGCCAGCTTCCAGCTCAGGTTGTGCGCGTCCTGGATACCGGTGTTCATGCCCTGGCCGCCCGCCGCCGAGTGGCAGTGCGCGGCGTCCCCGGCGAGGAACACCCGGCCGTCGCGGTAGCGTTCGACCATCCGGACCGTCGGCCGCCAGACGGTGGACCAGGTCGGCTCGTGCAGCCGGACCCCGGGCAGGCCGGCCCGTTCGGCGAACAGCCGGCGGAAGGTCTCCGGGGTCGGGGCCGGCAGCTCGCCGTGCCCGTCCGGTTCGACGAGGACGTGCGCGGCCCAGGTGTCGTCCTCGCGCATCGGGACCAGCACCAGGGCGCCGACCCCCAGTCGGGGGTGGTTCCACAGGTGCATGCGGTCGGCGTCCAGGCCGTCCACGTCCAGGGTGGCCATCAGGAAGCGTTCCTCGTCCCAGGTCTCGCCGAGGAAGGGGATGCCGGCCAGTTTGCGGACGGTGCTGCGGCCGCCGTCGCAGCCGACGAGGTAGCGGGCGCCCAGCTGCTGGGTGCGGCCGTCGCGGCGGAGGGTGGCGAGCACGCCGTCCGCGTCCTGGGTGTGGCCGACCAGCTCGGTGCCGGTCTCGACGGTGACGCCGTACCCGGCGAGCCGCTCGCGCAGCACGGCCTCGGTGTGGTGCTGGGCGAGCAGCAGCATGCCGTTGTACGGGCGGTCGGGGGTCGGGCGGTTGGTGGGCGCCGGGTCGACCTCCCCGACGATCCGGTCGCCCTCGTAGGTGCGGACCTTGAGGTTGAGCGTGCCCCGGTCGAGGATCGCGTCCGCGACGCCGAGGTCGTGGAAGACCTCCAGCGTGCGCGGGGTGATCCCCTTGCCGCGCACGCCCCGGTCGCGGAAGCCCGGCTCCCGCTCGACGATGCGGCAGGCGACCCCGGCGCGGGCCAGGCCGAGGGCGAGCGCGAGGCCCACCGGGCCGGCGCCGACCACCAGGGCCTCGGTCGCACGGTCGGGGTGGGCGGGGCGAGTGCTGTGAACGGTGAGCATGACGGATCCCCCTCGGCCGTCCGGCCATAAGATACGGCGCGTTTCCTGCTTCCGACTGTAGACTCGGGCCCGCAAGAAACGCAACGTATCTACGAGGGGTGGGTGCGGAAACCCGTGGAGCAGGGCAAGCCGGCGCGGCGGCGCGGCGACGAACTGGAACGGGCGATCCTGGACGCCGTCTGGGGCGAACTCGTCGAGCACGGCTACGACCGGCTCACCATGGACGGCGTCGCCGCCCGCGCCCGGACCAGCAAACCGGTGCTCTACCGACGCTGGCCGAACCGCCCCGCCCTGGTCATCGCCGCCCTCGGCCACAACGCCCCGGACTTCCAGGAACCGCCGGACACCGGCGAGTTGCGCACCGACATGCTGCTCTTCATGCGCAGCCTGCTGCACCGCTTCGACGACCTGCCGGGCGAGGCCGTGCACGCCTTCCTGGTCGACCTGCTCCGCGACCCGGAACTCCGGGCCCGCTTCACCGGCTCGCTGACCTCCGACGGCCCGGTGAACACCCTGGAGACGATGCTGCGCAGAGCCGCCGACCGGGGCGAGATCAACCCCGACCGGATCACCCCGAGGGTCGTCTCGCTCCCGCTCGACCTGCTGCGCGACGCCTTCCTGACGGGCGGGACGGTGGCGCCGGACCAGGTGGTGGAGGAGATCCTGGACGAGGTCGTGCTGCCGCTGCTGCGGGCACCCTCGGAGGGCTGACCGTACGGTGGCCGTGCTTCAGCGCCGATCGAACGAACGTCCGTGAAGGGAGTCCGGAACATGAGCGGCACCGTGGTGGCAGTCAGCAGCAACGCCGAGTACTCGTTCACCAAGCCGAACCGGGACGGCATCATGCTGCTCGCCGGACTCGGCGTCGAGGGCGACGTGCACGCCGGGGTGACGGTCAGGCACCGTTCCCGCGTCGCCCAGGACCCGACCCTGCCCAACCTGCGCCAGGTCCACCTGATCCACCGCGAACTGCTCGCCGAACTCGGCGAGTCGGGCTTCGACGTGGCACCGGGCGCGCTCGGCGAGAACATCACCACCGAGGGCGTGGACCTGCTCGGCCTGCCGGTCGGCGCCGTGCTGCGGATCGGCCCGGAGGCGGCGGTGGAGATCACCGGCCTGCGCAACCCGTGCGCCCAGATCGACGCCTACCGGCCCGGCCTGCTCAAGCAGGTCGTCGGCCGCGCCGAGGACGGCACGATCGTGCGCCGCGCCGGAATCATGGGCATCGTCCGCACCGGCGGTCCGGTCCGGCCCGGCGACACCGTCGCGGTCGAGCTGCCCGACGGCCCGCACCGCCCGCTCGACCGGGTCTGAGGGCGTCGGGGTGTCGGGGCGTCGTCGATCGACGACCCGGTTGATCCCCCAAGTCGGCTGCTCCACAAGCCGGATGGCCGTCGAGCATACCCCCACCCCGTAACGGCGACGGCTCCCGGCGCGCGAGCAGCCGGGAGCCGGGGTGGAGCCTTCGTCGCTGACGAGGGTCAGGACCTGACCAGACGGGCGATGGCCTGATTGGCCTCGCGGATCTTGGTGCTCGCCTCCTGGCCGCCCTCGGCGATGGCGTCCCGGACGCAGCATTCGATGTGCTCGTCGAGGAGTTGGAGGGCGAAGGACTGGAGGGCGCGACTGGCGGCGGAGACCTGGGTCAGGACATCGATGCAGTAGGTGTCCTGCTCGACCATGCGCTGAAGACCACGGATCTGGCCCTCGATGCGGCGGAGCCGCTTGAGGAAGTCGTCCTTGTGGGAGCTGTAGCTGGCCATGGCCGTCTCCGGTTCCTGTGCGGTGAGGCGTGCCCACACTCTACCGGCGGCGCGGTAGGGGGAGTCGGCCCGGACGGGCGGGGTGGTGCCCGCCCGGGCCGACGTCCGCGGGTCAGCCCTCGACGCGGCCGACCAGGTCGTAGCCGGCCTCGTCGACGGCGGCGGCCACCTCGGAGTCGGCGAGCGACCGGGTGCTGCCGACGGTGACCTTGCCGGTGGCGAGGTCCACGGCGACGTCGTCGACGCCGTCGAGCTTCTTCAGCTCGGCGGTCACCGAGGTGACGCAGTGGCCGCAGGTCATGCCCTTCACCTGGAAGACCGAGGTCCGGGCGGACTCGGCGGCCGGGGCCGCGCCGGTGCCGCACGAGCCGCAGCAGGAGGAGGTCTCGGTGGCGGCGGACTCGACGGTGACGGTGGTCTCGCTCATGGGTGTGCTCCTGTCGTGGGTGCCCGGCGCCGGCCGGGCTGTCCGGGCGGCTGCTTCGCTGGTGAACATACCATACCCCCCTAGGGTAATGAAGAGGGTTCGCCGCGGCGCCTCCCGTCCGGCCGGCGCAGTGCCGTCCGGCGCGACGCGGGCGTCAACACAGCGCTGTGACAGTCCTGTTGCGGGTGCCCGGGCAAGGTGGGGGAGCTGCCCCGCATCCCCGACCGACACCACCACCAGAGGTGAACCCCATGGACCAGAGCACCCGGCCCGCCGCCCCGCGCGGCCTGCGCGAGATCCTCGCGGCCGGCGAGCGGACGTACTCCTTCGAGTTCTTCCCCGCCAAGGACGAGGCCGGTGAACGCGCCCTGTGGGCCGCGATCCGGCGGGTGGAGGCGGTCGCGCCGACCTTCGTCTCGGTCACCTACGGCGCCGGCGGCTCCTCGCGCGACCGCACCATCGGCACCACCGAGCTGATCGCCTCGCAGACCACCCTGCGCCCGGTGGCCCACCTGACCGCCGTCGGCCACTCCACGGCCGAACTCCAGGCCGTCCTGCGGCGCTACGCGGACGCCGGCATCCGCGACGTCCTCGCCCTGCGCGGCGACCCGCCGGGCAACCCCAATGGCGCCTGGCAGCCGCACCCGCAGGGCCTGCGGTACGCGGCCGAGCTGGTCCAACTGGTCAAGGACTGCGGCGCGTTCACCGTCGGCGTGGCCGCCTTCCCGGAACGCCACCCGCGCTCGGCGGACTGGGACGGCGACATCCGGCACTTCGTCGCCAAGTGCCGCGCCGGCGCCGACTACGCCGTCACCCAGATGTTCTTCGAGGTCGAGCACTACCTGCGGCTGCGCGACCGGCTGGCCGCGGCGGGCTGCGACACCCCGGTCATCCCCGAGATCATGCCCGCCACCGACGTGCGCCAGATCAGCCGCTTCGCCGAGCTCAGCGGCGCGTCCTTCCCGGCCGGCCTGGCGCGGCGACTGGAAGCGGCCCGCGGCGACCGCGCGGCGGCCCACCGGATCGGCGTCGACCACGCCACCCGGATGGCCGAGCGCCTCCTCCACGAGGGAGCCCCCGGCCTGCACTACATCACCCTGAACCGCTCCACCGCCGCACTGGAGATCCACCGCAACCTCAACCCGACGGCCCGCCTCCTGACCGCCACCCCCGCCTGACCCCGAACTCTCCCCGCAGATCCGTTCCGCGAGATCGGCGGGCGCGGGGAGCCCCTTGCCGTCCGGTGGCGGTCATCGGCGGCCGGGCCGGTGAGAACCGGCCCGGCCACCCCGCTGCACTCCACCCGTGCGAGGCCGGGACTTCCGGTGGGCGGCCGTCAGGTGTGGGCGGGGGTCACCGGGTGCGGTAGGCGTCGGTGATGGTCTGGTCGAGGGTGTTGCCGTCGGCGTCGGTGAGTTCGGCGTGCAGGGAGACGGCGGTGCCTGCCGGCGGGTTCTGGACGGTGACGGCGCCGGCCTCGACCGGGAGGCGGGTCCACGAGGCGCCGCCGTCGGTGGAGGCCGAGACGGTCAGGGAGCGGGTGCGGCCGTCGGCAGCGGCGCCCTGCACGGTGACCGGGATGCGCAGCGGGCTGCCGGCCGTCGCGGTGCCGGCCGGGGTGAGCTCGGGGGAGAACCGTACGACGCTCACCGGGAGGGCGGTCGGCCCGGTGGTGGCGGCCGAGGTGAAGGTCCAGGACGCGTTGACGCGGGTGGTCGCGCCGGCCGCGGCCTTGCGGGTCGCGGTGGCGGCCAGGCGGTACGAGGCCTTGCCGGGGGTCACGGTGAACTCGCCGCGTCCCGCCGCGCCGGACGCGGCGCCGACCAGCACGCCGTCGCGGTACAGCGAGGTGTAGGCGGTGTCGAACGACGGGGTCCACGGCGCGTGGCCGTCGCCGTCGGCGAGCAGCGGGACGTCGGCGGTGATCCGGTCGCCGTCGCGGGAGACGGCGGGCCGGTCGGTGAGTGCGGGGCCGAAGACGGGGCCGTCGAAGGTGTGGGTGGTCGTGGTGCCGGCCCGGACGGCGAGGCGGTCGGCGGTGTAGTGGTTCGGCCTGCTGCCGTCGGCGCGGGGGACGGTGACGCCGATGTCCCAGGTGCCGCGCTCGGGTGCGACGAGGAAGGTGGCGGTGCCGGGGGTGGCGATGCTCCGGGACTCGCCGATGCTCGCCCCGTCGGTCGGCTGGAGGCTGACGAGCGCGGTGCCGGCGCCGCCCGGTCCGGCGGCACCGCGGATGTTCACGGTGGCCAGTTCCCGCGCGGAGTAGTGCTTGCTGAGCCCGGTCAGCGCGCGGGTGCCGGAGAAGGTCCTGCCGAGCAGGTAGCCGCGGCTGCCGGTCTCCCAGTTGACGTCGAACCACTGCTTCACCTCCCCGGCCCCGGTCTCCGGTCCGAGGTGGGCGACGCGCAGGTTCGGCGACCCGTTGGCGACGTTGACGGTCCGGGTGGCACCCTCGTGGGTGACCTCGACGAACATCCCACTGTGCCGGAAGCGCGCGGTGTCGTCCGGCGGCCGGACGTCGACGAGGGCGGTGGTCCGCGCGTCGACGGTGACGGTGGTGTCGTGGTCGAGGTCGAGGCGCGGCTGGACGATCCAGTCCGTCCAGATCGTGCCGCCCGGCTCCAGACCCGAGGTCAGATTGCTGTCCAGCAGGTACCGGCCCTTGGGCAGCCGCACGGTGGTGGTGCCGGAGGGGGCGTCCAGTTGGACCGAGGTGTCGGCGCCGGGGCCGGAGATCCCGGTGACGCTGGTCCGGTACGGTGCGGTCGCGCGGCCGGCGCGGTCCAGGTGCTTGACGGTGAGGGTGTACGTCTCCGGCTCCGCGGCGAAGGCCGTGCCGGTGAGGGCCGTGCCGCCGAAGGCGGGGGTCGAGGTGCCGACCAGGGCGACGGCGACGGCCAGGGCCCGGAGGGCGTTCCGGCGGGAAACGGAACGGGAGGCGGAGCGGGCGGCGGAACGAGGGACGGAACGAGCGACGGAGCGGCGTGCGGAACGGGGAGCGGAGGTTGCGGTCATGTCCTGTACTGCTCGGACGGACGGGGGAGTTCCTGTGACGCACGTCACCGGAACCCGGGCGCCGGACCGGGCAGGGCAGAGTGTGGAAGCACTCATGAGAACGCGTCTTCGCCGCGGCGACCCCGACGTCCTGGGCGAGCTGTACGACGAGCACGCCCAGGTGTTGTACCGCTACGCCCTGCGCGTGACGGGCGACTGGGCGGAGGCCGAGGACGTCGTCTCGACGACCTTCCTGGAGGCGTGGCGCGGCCGGGAGCGGCTGCACCCCGACGGCGACGGGCTGCGCCCGTGGCTGCTGGGGATCGCGACCAACGTCATGCGCCGCAATGCCCGTGCCCGTCGGCGCCGTGACCTCGCGCTCGCCCGGATCCCGGAGCGCGGTTCGGTCCCGGACTTCGCCGACGACCTGGTCGCGCATCTCGCGGACGTGGAGCAGTTGCGTGCCGCCCGCCGGGCGCTCGCCCGGCTCCGGCGCCGCGACCGGGAGGTCTTCACCCTCGTGGTGTGGGCCGGACTGGACTACGCGAGCGCGGCCGAGGCGCTCGGCACGCCGGTCGGCACGGTCCGTTCGCGACTGTCCCGGGCCCGCGCCCGACTGCGCGAACTCACCGAGGCCGAGGCCCATGCCGAGGCCAGAGCCGCGGCCAGGGCGCACGCCAGGGCCCGTGCCGCCGTCCCCGCCCTGCCCGTACCGGGCCGCCTGCCCGCGCTCCGGCCGTCGACCCAGGAGAGCCACGGATGAACGCCGTCCCATGGCGCGGTAGGCCGCGCCCGTCGTCCGGGGAGCCCGGAGAGCCCGGAGAGCCCGAAGAGCCCGGGGGGCCCGAGGAACCCGGGAGATCGGACGTGTCCGAGGAGTCCGAGCGCCGCGAGCTCGCCGAGCTGCTGCCGCCGCCGGCGGTGCCCGGCCTGGGCGCGGATCGTCAACTGCTGCTGAGGGAACAGGTGTTGCGCCGGGCCGCCGCATCCGCGGAGCCGCCGGGCCGCCGCTCCGCCCCGCGGGCCCCGTTCCGGCGTCCGGCAAGGTTCCGGATCGCGGTGCCGGCGCTGGCCTGCGCGCTCGCGGTCGCCGGTGTCCTGGCGGTGGACCTCGGGGGCGCGGGGACGGCCGGGCGCGACCGTACGGTGGCGCAGGGCGGTGCCGCCGTCGCCTCCGAAGCGGCTCGGCTCCTCGACCGGATCGCGCTCGCCGCCGCGGCGGGGCCGGAGCAGCCGACGGTCGGCGCCGACCGGTTCGTCTTCATCGAGAGCAGGGTGGCCTACGCCGCGCAGAGCGCGGCGGGCGGCCCTGTGACGATGGCTCCCGCGCACACCCGGCAGGTCTGGCTGTCCGCCGACGGCAGCCGTTCCGGCCTGCTGCGCGAGGAGGGCGGGCCCGACACCCGGCTCGGCGAGGACGGGCCGGTTCTCCTCCTCGACCGGCCGGGGGCGTCGCCGCGGCCCGACGCCTCGCGCGGGAGCGGCCCGTCGATCGGCGAACCGACCCACGCGTACGTCGCCTCCCTGCCCACCGACCCGGACGCCCTGCTGAGGCTGATCCGGGAACAGACCCGCGGTGCGGGCCAGGGCGGTGCGGGCCAGGACCCGGACCAGCGGGCCTTCGCGGCGATCGGCGACCTGCTGGCCGAGACCTGGGCGCCGCCGCGGGTCAGTGCCGCGCTCTACCGGGCCGCCGAGCGGATCCCCGGGGTCACCGTGGTCCCGTCGGCCGTGGACGCCGCCGGCCGGGAGGGCGTCGCCGTGGCCCGTACGGCGCACGGGCGGCAGACGCAGTGGGTCTTCGACCGGACCACGTACGCGTTCCTCGGCGAGCGCACGGTCCTCGGCGAGGCCGGCGAGGCGGGGCCGGCCGGGACGGTGGTCGGCACGTCCGCGGTCCTCGTCAAGGGGGCGGTCGACCGCGTCGGCGAACTCCCGCGGGCGGCAGGCTGATCCGGGCCGCCGCCGCACGGACCGCCGCACTGACCGCCGTACTGGCCCCGCCCACCTCGCCGGGCCCGCGCGCATCGGTGGGATGACCGATGTGCGGGCGGCGGGGGCGCGGCCATAGTCCTGACAGGAGCGTCCGCGGGTGGCCGCGGTGCGCCCGGTTCCCGAAAGGACGTCCTGTGGACACGTGTGCGGCGTATGCGGATCTGGTGTTTCTCGGCGGGCGGGTGGTCACGGTCGACGCGGACTTCTCGGTCGCCTCGGCCCTGGCGGTGACCGGTGCGGTCATCAGCGCCGTCGGCGGAAAGGAGGACGTCGCGCCGCTCATCGGGCCCCGCACCCGGGTCGTCGACCTGCGGGGGGCGACGCTGCTTCCCGGCATCAACGACTCCCACCTGCACGGATGCGCCTTCGGCATGGCGACGCCGCCGCTCTCCCTCGACCTCGGCCACCCCGCGGTGTCCTCGCTCGGGGACGTGGCCGAGGCGGTGCGGGAGGCCGTCGGACGCACCCCGGCCGGGCAGTGGACCACGGGGCACGGCTGGGACACCGGGTACCTCGACGAGTGCCTCCTGGATCCGTCGCGGCAGCCCTCGCGGCACGACCTCGACGCCGTGAGCCCGGACCACCCCGTCGTGCTGTACTCCTTCTCCGGACACGCCACCTGGGTCAACTCCAAGGCCCTGGAGCTCATCGGGATCGACCGGAACACCGTCGCCCCACCCGGCGGAGCCGTCGTGGTGGACGAGGCGGGGGAGCTCACCGGGCTGCTCCACGAGGGGGCCCAGGCCCTCGTCCGGAACGCGCTGCCGCCGCTCGGCCGGCAGGAGCGGACCGATGCGATCAGGACGACCCTCGCCACCCTCGCCCGGCTCGGCGTGACCAGCTACACGGAGCCCGGGCTCGGCCCCGGCGGCGAGGGCATCATGCGGGGCGCGCTCGGCGAGGAGACCCTCGACGTGTACCGCCGACTGCTGGCCGACGACGAACTGACCGCCCGCGTCGGCGTCCTGCTGCTGCCCACCGGCATGGCGAGCACCACCGAGGAGTTCGCCCGCGGCCTCGCCGCCCTCGGTGAGCCCGGCGACACGGACCCGCGCCGCCTCGCGGTCCACGGGGTCAAGGTCTTCGCCGACGGCATCGTCCCCAACAGGACGGCCTGGATGCACGAGCCGTACGTCGGCGGCGGCTGCGGCTCCCTGTGCGTCGGCGGCGACACCGACAGCGAGCGGACCGCCGGGATCGGGGCCATGATCCGGCTCGCCCACACCGCCGGGCACCAGCTGGGCGTCCACGTCACCGGCGACCGGGCCATCGACACCGTCGCGGACGCCTTCGCCGCGGCCATGGCCGAGCACCCGCGGCCCGACGCCCGCCACTACGTCATCCACGGCGACTTCCTCACCGCGCACAGCATGGAGGTGCTGGCCGCGCACGGCTTCGGCGTCAACATGAACCCCACCATCAAGTGGACCGTCGCCGACATGGAGGAGGAACTCGTCGGCGCCGAGCGGGCCGCGTACGCCTGGCCCTACCGCGACGCCGTCGACGCCGGCGTGCGGGTCACGAGCGGATCCGACGCGCCCGTCACCCACCCGGACTGGCGCCAGGGCGTCGCCACCATGATGCTGCGCGAGTCCAAGGCCGCCGGCCGGGTCAGCGGCCCCGAGCAGCGCATCGGCCTGGCCGAGGCGCTGCGCACCTACACGATCGACGCGGCCTGGCAGGACTTCGCCGACGACTGGAAGGGCTCCCTGGAGCCGGGCAAGGCCGCGGACCTGTGCGTGCTCGACGGGGACCTGCTCGCCGCCGACCCCCGCGACATCCCGACGATGCCCGTCGTCCTCACCGTCATGGACGGGCGGATCGTGCACGACGCCCTGCGCGATTGACGTAACTCCGGGCACATGATCATCCTTGGACGGTGGCGGCGGAGCGAAGCGGGGCGGAACGCAACGGGACGGACATCCTGGACGCGGCCGTCCGGGTCCGCGAGGCCGCCAGGGGTGCCGCGGCCGGTACGACCGGCCTCGACGCGGTCCTGGCGGCGCTGTCGGAGGTGATGGAGTACGACCACGCCTCCCTGGCCCGGTGGGATCCGCTGCGCGGGCACCACACCACCCTGGCCGGGAGCTACCCGGACGACGCCACCGCGTACATCGAGACCCGCCTGCACCACGATCCGGTGTTCCCCGTGCTCCGCAGTCCGGCCCGGGGCGGCCTGTGGCTCGGGGATGTCCCCGGGCGGCTCCTCGCGGCCTCCCCGGGCTTCCGGGAGGTGCTGCGCCCCCTCGGCATCGAGGACGGCGTGGCCCAGTGCCTGTTCGCCGTCGACGGCCGGTACGTCGGGATGCTGAACGTGAGCACCCGTCGGCCGCGGCGCGCGCCCGATCCCGCCCGGGCCGTGGTCACCCTGCTCAGCGAGGCGCTCGCCGCGGCCGTCGCCCCCCGGGCGGCCTCGCGGCCCGAGGACGCGCCCGCGGCCGTCCTGCCCGCGTCGTCCCGGCCCGGCGGACTCTCGCCCCGGGAGCTCCAGGTCCTGGCCGAACTGACGGCCGGCCGCACCAACCGGGAGATCGCCGAGCGGCTGTACATCACGCCGCGCACGGTGGGGACCCACATCGAGCACATCCTCGCCAAGCTCGACCTCCCCAACCGTGCGGCCGCCGCGGCCCGGGCCGCGGCCTGGGGGATCGGCTGCTCCCGCTGACGCGGACCGGCGGCCCGCGGCCGTAGGAGCGGGGCGGTCGGCGCGCGGGGTCGTCCGGCACCCTGCGGACGGGCCCGCTCAGTGCTGGTGGTCGGCGGGGGCCGGGGTCTCGGCGGCGCCGTCCGTCGTCACGGTGAAGGCCGCCGTGCGGACGGTGTCCTGGTGCTTGAAGTCCAGGAAGAGGCGGTAGCCGCCGGTGCTCGGGGCGGTGGTGGTGAAGCCGATCTCCGGGCCCGGGGCGCCGGTGTCCGGGTGGACGTGCAGGTAGGCGAGGTCGCCGGCGCGCAGCGCGACGAGGTGGCCGTACGCGCCGAGGTAGGGCTGGAGGTCGGTGACGGGCCTGCCGTCCTTGCTGACGCTCAGGGTCAGCCTGCCGCTGCGCCCGGGCGTGAGGTCGCCGCCCAGGGTGACGGTGTAGCCGTCGACCGTGACGGTCCGTCCGGTCTCCGGCAGCGGGGCGGGCCGCAGGTCGCCCGCGGCGTGCAGGTCGGCGCCGAGGGTGAGTCCCTCGGCGGTGCCGGCCGGGGTGAAGTCCGCGAGGACCCGGTACTCCCCGGCGGCGGGGACGGCGGTCCGGGCGCTCCAGGTGCCGTCGGCGGCCAGGGTCGGGTGCAGGTGCTGGAAGGTCGACAGGTCGCGCGGGGCGACGATCAGGTGCAGGTCCTTCTCATGCTCCTGCTGGTAGGCGGTGACGGGTTTGCCGTCGCTGCCGAGGATGCGGAAGCGCAGGTCGGTGGGGGAGCCGGCGGTCACGAAAGGGTTCTCGACGCTGAGCGTGTAGCCGCGCTCGGAGATCTGGAGCCCGCCGGGCGGGTGCTCGGCGCCGCCGCCCGACTCCTCGGTGTGCCCCGCGTGCCCGGCCATGGCGGGGACGGGGGAGGGGCCGCCGCTGCCGGTGGCGTGGCCGACGCCGAGGGCGAGGCCGAAGGCGGCGGCGAGTCCGGCGGCGAAGGCGGTGATGCGCAGCGGGGTGTTCATGACGCGGTTTCTCCTCGTGGCGCGGAGCGAAAGGGGGGTGGGGCGGGCGCTCAGGCCCGCATGAGCCGGGCGATGGCCTGCGTGGCCTCGGCGACCTTGGCGTCCGCCTCGGCGCCGCCGGCCGCGATGGCGTCGTGGACGCAGTGGGCGAGGTGGGAGTCGAGCAGCTGCAGGGCGACCGACTGGAGGGCCTTGGTGGCGGCCGAGACCTGGGTGAGCGTGTCGATGCAGTAGGTGTCGGTGTCGACCATGCGCTGGAGGCCGCGGATCTGGCCCTCGACGCGGCGCAGTCGGCGCAGCAGCCGGTCCTTGTCGTCGTGGTAGCCGGCCATGGGGTCCTCCTCGGGGTTCCGCGGGGTTCGATGCCTTGAGTGAATACCCCATGGGGGTATCGAGTCAAGCGGTCGCCGTCCCGGAAAAATACCTGCCAGGGGTATCGCTCAACCCTTGCGGTCGATACCCCTCGGGGGTATAAATGAACCCGGCACCGCCCGATACCCCTCCTAGGTATGAAGGCCCGGCCGCCGAACGTACCGCACGACGACGTCACGAGGAGCGACGATGACTACCCAGGCACCCGCCTCCGCGGAGGTGGAACTCTCGATCGGCGGAATGACGTGCGCCTCCTGCGCGGCCCGCATCGAGAAGAAGCTCAACCGGATGGACGGGGTCACCGCCAGCGTCAACTACGCCACCGAGAAGGCGAAGGTCTCCTTCGAGGGCGGGGTCGAGGTCGCCGACCTGATCGCCACCGTCGAGGCCACCGGCTACACCGCCGCGCTGCCCGCGCCCCCGGCCGCGGCAGGCGGCGCGGACGCCGAGCGGTCCGGGCCGGCCGACGAACTGGCCCCGCTGCGCCAGCGGCTGTTCACCGCGGTGGCGCTCGCGGTCCCGGTGATCGCGATGGCGATGGTGCCGGCCCTCCAGTTCGACAACTGGCAGTGGCTGTCGCTGACCCTCGCCGCCCCGGTCGTCACCTACGCCGCCTGGCCGTTCCACCGGGCCGCGTTCACCAACGCCCGGCACGGCGCCGCGACCATGGACACCCTGGTCTCGCTCGGCACCCTCGCCGCGTTCCTCTGGTCGCTGTGGGCGCTGTTCCTCGGCGACGCCGGGATGCCGGGCATGCGGCACGGCTTCGAGTTCACCATCGGCCGCAGCGACGGCTCGTCCAACATCTACCTGGAGGCGGCGGCCGGCGTCACCGCCTTCATCCTGGCCGGCCGCTACTTCGAGGCGCGCTCCAAGCGCACCGCCGGGGCCGCGCTCAAGGCGCTGCTGGAACTGGGCGCCAAGGACGTGACGGTGCTGCGCGGCGGAACCGAACTGCGCATCCCGATCGCGGACCTCGCGGTGGGCGACCGCTTCGTGGTCCGGCCGGGCGAGAAGATCGCCACCGACGGTGTGGTGGTCGAGGGTGCCTCGGCCGTGGACGCCTCGATGCTGACCGGCGAGTCCGTCCCGGTCGAGGTCGGGGTCGGGGACGCCGTCACCGGTGCCACCGTCAACGCGGGCGGGCGCCTGGTGGTCGAGGCCACCCGGGTCGGCGCCGACACCCAGCTGTCCCGGATGGCCAGGCTGGTCGAGGACGCGCAGAACGGCAAGGCCGCCGCGCAGCGCCTCGCCGACCGGATCTCCGCGGTCTTCGTGCCGATCGTGATCACCCTCGCGGTGGCCACCCTCGGCTACTGGCTGGGCACCGGCGAGGGCTGGACCGCCGCCTTCACGGCAGCGGTGGCCGTGCTGATCATCGCCTGCCCGTGCGCCCTCGGCCTGGCCACCCCGACCGCCCTGCTGGTCGGCACCGGCCGCGGCGCCCAACTGGGCGTCCTGATCAAGGGCCCGGAGGTGCTGGAGTCCACCCGCAAGGTCGACACCATCGTCCTGGACAAGACCGGCACCGTCACCACCGGCCAGATGACCCTGCTCGCGGTGCACACCGCCGAGGGCGTGGACCGGGCCGAGGTGCTGCGCCTGGCCGGCGCCCTGGAGCACGCCTCCGAGCACCCGATCGCCCGGGCGATCGCCACCGCCGCCGCCAAGGCCGGCGAACTGCCCGCCGTCGAGGGCTTCGAGAACGTCCCGGGCCTGGGCGTCCAGGGCGTGGTGGACGGCCACGCCGTGGTGGCCGGCCGGGAGGCCCTGCTGAACGCGTGGTCGCAGCACCTGCCCGAGACGCTGGCCGAGGCCAAGCGCACCGCCGAGGCGGCCGGCCGCACCGCGATCGCGGTCGGCTGGGACGGCGAGGCGCGGGCCGTGCTGGAGGTCGCCGACGCGGTCAAGCCGACCAGCGCCGAGGCGATCGGCAAGCTGCGCGCACTGGGTCTGACCCCGGTGCTGCTGACCGGCGACAACCGGCTGGTCGCCGAGGCCGTGGCGGCCGAGGTCGGCATCGCGCCGGAGCACGTGATCGCCGAGGTCATGCCGCAGGACAAGGTCGACACCGTCAAGCGGCTGCAGGCCGAGGGCAAGGTCGTGGCGATGGTCGGCGACGGCGTCAACGACGCCGCCGCGCTCGCCCAGGCCGACCTGGGCCTGGCGATGGGCACCGGCACCGACGCCGCCATCGAGGCCGGCGACCTCACCCTGGTCCGCGGCGACCTGCTGGCCGCGGCGGACGCCATCCGGCTCTCCCGCAGGACCCTCGGCACCATCAAGAGCAACCTGTTCTGGGCCTTCGGCTACAACGTCGCCGCCCTGCCGCTGGCCGCGGCCGGGATGCTCAACCCGATGATCGCGGGGGCCGCGATGGCCTTCTCCTCGGTCTTCGTGGTCGGCAACAGCCTCCGGCTGCGCCGCTTCCGCTGAGCGGCCCCCTCCGCCTCCGCCTCGTCCGCGCTTCCGCGGGGGCCCCGCGTCCGTCCGGGCGCCGAGGCGCCGAGGACCCGAGCCACTCCCCACCGCCGGGCCGAGGCCCCGGAACCCCGCAAAGGGTTCCGGGGCCTCGGCGTCGGTCCGGCCGATCAGTCCTCCGGCAGCCCCACCGCCTGCCAGCGGTACGCCGCGTCCTCCTGCCACACCTGCAACTCGCCCTCCACCACCGCCGCCAGGCACAGCCGCCAGTCGTCGCCCATGGCCAGCGCGACCCGGGTGGCCGGGCGCAGCGTGGGCCGCCACCAGCGCGGCCGACGGGAGGCGCCGCCGGCCGGCAGCCGCAGCCGTACGCCGCCAGCGCCGGCCAGTGCGACGGTCGGGCCGCCGCGGTGGCCCACCATGGCGATGCCGAGCGAGGGCTCGCCGTCGCCGATCTCGGTGCCCGCCCCGGCCGCGCCGAGGGTGTGCAACTGGACCGAGCCGTCCGCCCGCAGAGTGGCGGCCTGCGGTCCGGCGGAGGTGCGGGCCAGCGCCCCGGCGCGCAGCGGCCCGGCCGGGCCCACCGGGACGGGCGGCCGGGCGGCGCCGGGCCGCCAGCTCAGCACCCGCTCGCGGTGCTCGACCAGCAGCAGCCAGGCACCGGGCCGCTCCTCCTCGGCGGCGAGCACCCGGTCGGCCGGGCAGCCGGGGTGTTCCTGCCCGGTCAGGGTGCGGCCGGGGGCCCAGCGGTAGGAGCGCAGCGCGCCGCCGGCCGCCGTCCAGACCGTCATCTCCCCGGACGAACCGACCGCGCCCGCCAGGCCGTTGACCCCGCGCGCCGCCTCCCACCAGCCGGTCGCCGTACCGACCCACAGGGTGCCGCCGCGGTCCTCGGCGCAGACCACCAGCTCGGCCTGGGGGCCGGCCCAGCCGGCGCTCAACTCCCGTACGGCGGAGAGGCCCTGGCCGGCAGGAAGGCGCCGGTCGCGGCTGCCCGGCCCGGTCAGCGCGGTGCCGTCGGCGCCGCCGGTGACCACCAGCGGCCGCCCGGCCGGGTCGGGCAGCACGGCCAGGCCCGCGGTGCGGGCCACCGGCCGGTGGCCGCGCAGCAGTTCGCGGCCCCTGGCGGCCCACGGGCCGAGCGGGGAGGGACGGCGGTCCGGCTCGCGGGCCAGCGGCTCGCAGGCCCAGCGCGCCAACTCCTCGCCGTAGCCCGCGGCCAGCAGTTCGGCGCGGGCCTGCTCGGCGGCCAGCCGGTGGTCCAGCCGGCCGTGGTCGGGCAGCAGCAGGGTGCGGGCGAGGGTGCCGACCGCGAACAGGTCCTTGGCGGTGGTCGGGAAGCCGCCCACCTGCTCGGCCTCCGGCGGGACGTGCCCGGGGGTGAACACCGCGACCGTCAGGGTGTGGTCCAGCGGGGCGAGGAAGGTCAGGTCGATCAGCTTGACCTGCCCCTGGCCGTCCACCAGGACGTTGGCGGGGGAGATGTCACGGTGCACCCAGCGCTTGCGGTGCAGCTCGTCGACGATCCGGCAGAGCCGGGTCAGCACCTCCGCCACCGCCGACGGGCCGCCGCGCTGGCCGCGCGCCCAGGTGTGCAGCGGCGCGCCCTCGACCCAGGGCGAGATCTGGTAGCCCAGCAGCGCGCCGCCGGGCGGGGTTCCGGGCCGGTGCGGGGAGGGGCCGAGCAGGAAGCTGGGCACCACCAGGTCGGTGACGCCCAGCCGGTGCGCGTTGTGCGAGACGTCGTCCCAGCGGCCGAGCCAGCGCCGCACCTCGGTCGGGTCGCGCTCCAGCATGATCTTGGCGGCGACCAGCTCCTTGCGCCCGTTGTGTCCGGTGCGAACCGCCCGCCACACCTCGGCCTCACCGCCCCGGTGGTGGAACTCCAGGAGCTCGTACTGCTCCGGGTCGAACTCCGGCCCGAACCGGAGCCCGGGCACCCAACGCGACTCCGACACACGACCCCCGACGCTACTGACCGCTGTGGACGCGCTGTTGGCGCGCTGCTGTTGAGCCGCTGCCGTGCTGCCGTTCCGCCGGCGACGCGATGCCCAGGATAGTGCTCTTTCCTGTTCGTCCGTCCGATCGAGGGCCTATTCTGATGGCGCCCGGGCAACATCACGACACGACGTCAACTCATGATCGCCCAAAGACAGTTGATCATGCGATGGTCGGTGTCCGAACACAGGGGGACGGTGCATGGCACTGATAGCGGTGCTACTGGTCGTGCTGGCGCTGGCCGGTGCGGTCGCCGTCGTCCTGGCCCGCCGCCGACGGACCCTGGACGCCCAGGCGGTGACGAAGGCCCTGGCCGCGGCCGCCGAACGGCTCGCCGCCGGCCGGGCCGCCCAGGCCCGCCGCCGCTACGCCCGGCTGGCCCGCCGACTCGCCGACGCCCCCGAGGAACTGCGCCCGCAGCGCGGCCTCGCCCTGCTCGGCCAGGCCGACGCCACCGTTCCCACCGGCGACCAGCAGGCCACCCTCGCCCTGCACCGCGAGGCCTACCCGCTGCTCGCCGACCCGGCCCGGCAGCTGCCCCGGTGGAGCCTGCGCCGCCTCGCCGAGGAACGGATGCGGGCCCCCGAGGGCGACCTCGGCCCGCTGCTCGCCTTCCTCCGGGCCACCGCCGCGGGCGCCGAGCCCGGCGAGGAGGCCGAAGCCGCCGCCCGCACCGTCGACTGGCTGCAGCACCGCTGCCGCGAAGGCGCCCCCGACCAGCGCGAACACGTCACCGCCGCCGCCCTCGCCGCCCTGCCCGGCCGGGACTGGCCCGTGCTCGCCCGGGCCGCCCTGCTGTGCGCCACCGACCGGGCCGCCGACGCCGAGGCCCTGCTCGCCGCCGCCGCCCCCACCGGCAGCGGCGAACTCTGGTTCCGCTGGGGCGCCCAGCTCTACACCCTGCACCGCGACCGACCCGCCGTCACCGCCTTCGACGAGGCCCTGCGCCGCGGCCCCGGCGAACCCTCCCCGTGGGGGCGCGGCCCGGCCCTGCGCACCGACAGCCTGCTCTTCCGCGGCCTGGCCCGCCAGCGCCTCGGCGCCACCGAGGAGGCCTGGGCCGACCTCGCCGCCGCCGCCGGCGAGAGCCCGACCGACCCCCGCCCCCGCTACGCCCTCGGCCGGCTCGCCCTGCTGCTCGGTGCCGACGAACCGGCCCGGGAGCAGTTCACCGCCGCCCTGACCGTCCGGCCCGACTTCGCCCCGGCCCGGTTCGGCCTCGCCCTGGTGCACGAGCGGGCCGAACGCCCCGCCGAGGCCGCCGCCGACTACCGGGCCGGCCTCGGCGGGGCCCCCGACTGGCGCCCCGCCAGGGTCCGGCTCGGCGCCGCCCTGCTCGCCGCCGGCCAGGCCGAACAGGCCGAGCCGGTCCTGCGCGCCGAGGCCGACACCGAACCCGGAAGCCGCTGGACCGCCGTCGCCGCCTTCCACCACGGCCTCGCCCGCGCCCGCGCCGACGACCCGGCCGGCGCCCTCGCCCGCTGGGAGTCGCTCGACGACGAGGACCTGGGCCCCCGCCGGGCCCTGGCCCGCGACCGGCTCGCCCGCACCCGCCTGGCCACCGACCCGACGGCCGCCCGCGAACTCTGGCAGCAGGCCACCGCCGACCACCCGGCCGCCCCCGGCTACCGGGCCGCCCTGCGCGAAGCCGCCCTGCGCGAGGCCGCCCACCTGCTGGTCACCGGCCGGGACCACGCCGAACCGCGCGCCCGCGCCGCCGCCGCGCTCGCCCTCGCCGACACCCTGCCCGGCGCCCTCACCCACCGCCAGGCCCGGCTGCGGGCCGCCCTCGCCCTGGCCGAGGGCACCCCGGAGCCGGTCACCACCCTGCTCGACGCCGGCAGCGGCCTGCGCGACCGCTACCACCTGGCCGCCGTCGCCCTGCTGGCGGGACGCCCGGCCCGGACGATCGCCCTGCTCGGCCCGCCCGACCCGGCCGGTGACCCGGCGACCGCCCGACTGCGCGCCCTGCTCGCCGAACGGGCCGGCAACTGGGCCGCCGCACTGGACTGGTACCGGTACTTCCTGGCCTCGGGCACCGCGGCGGGCGCGGCGCCCACCGGCGACTGCGCGCTCTGCGACCGCCCCGCCGCCGGCACCTGCGGCGGCTGCGGCCGCGAGGCCTGCACCGACCACCAGCACACCCCCGAGGCCGCCGGCTCGGCCCGCTGCGTGCGCTGCGCCACCCCCGCCCTGCGCGCCGTCCTCGACTGCGCCCGCCGGGCCGGCACCCCCGAAGAAGCCGAACCCGTGCTCGCCCGCTGGGCCGAGGCGCTCGGCGAGGGCGCCGCCGCCGCGGCCGTCCGGCTCGACCTCGCCCTGCTGCGCGCCGAACTCGGCCGGCTGGACGACGCCCTGGCCGGCCTGCCCGCGGACGCCGGGACGGCCCGCGCCGCCGTCCTGGTCCACCGGGCGGGCGCAGCCCTCGCGGCCGGGCGGCTCGGCCCGGCCGCCGTCGACCTGCGCCAGGCGCTCCGACTCGCCCCCGGACACGAGCTGCCGGGCCGCGAGCGGGCGGCCGGCGCACTCGTCCTGCTGGCCGAGCACGAGGCGCACCAGGCCGCCCTCGACGGCCGCCACCGCGAGGCCTGGGAGGTCTACCGAGAGCTGCTGGTCAAGGACCCGGCCCACCCCCGGCTGCTGCACGCCCTCGGCCTGGCCGGCTACCGGCTCGCCGCCGCTGCCTTCGCCGCCTCCGGCACCCCTGATGCGCCTGGCGTCCCCGACGTCCCAGGCGCCCCCGGTGCCCCCGACTCCCCCGGCGAAGAGGTCTGGGCCTGGACGCTCGGCTGCCTGGTCGCCGCCCTGCACCAGCCCGAGCTGTGGACCGAGTCCGCCCGGATCACCGGCCGCACCGCCGAACCCCAGCGGCTGGCAGCCGCCCGCGCCGCCCTGCTCGACCGCCTCCGCGACGACCTGCGCGCCCTGGACCGGGCCGCCGGACGCAGCGGCGACGAGGTCACCGCCTGGACGCTGCGCCTCGGCATGGAGGCGCACTGCGCGGACGCCTTCGCCCAGGAGGACATCCGGATCACCCTGCCCGGCCGCCCGGCCCGCCGTCTCGCGCTCGGCCCCGCGCTCGAAGGGCTGCTCCGCGACGATCCCGAACTCCCGGGCTGGGCCGAGGCCTTCGAGCAGGCCGTACGGGCCTGGCGGCGGCCCGCCGGCCCCGACGCGCCCGCGCCCACCCGGGCCCTCGGCCTGTTCGGCGACCTCGGCGCGCAGCGCTACCTGCAGCTCCAGGGCCGGCAGGCCGCCGCCGTCGCCGCCCTGGACGCGGTGCCCGAACAGCGGCGCGGCGAGGACTGGCAGTCGCTGCTCGGCGAGTCCCTGGTCAGCCAGGCCCGCGAGCACCACCGCAACCAGGACTGGCGCGAGGCCCTGGAGAGCCTCACCCGCGCCCGGTCCGTCCCCGGTGCCAGGCTGCCCGCCGACGCCGCCGTCATCGCCGCCGAGTCCGGCCTGCGAGCGGCCCGCGCGCTGCTCAAGAACAACCTGGACGACCAGGCGGGGGCCGCCGAACTCCTGGAGAAAGCCCTGGCGTTGGCCCCCGACGACCCCGAGGTGCAGGGTGACCTCGGTGCCACCTACGCCCAGTGGGCGCGCAAGATCAACAACGAGGACAAGGACTACCCCCGCGCCCTCGCCCTGCTGGAGAAGAGCCTGGAGCTGGCACCCGGCGACCCGACCGCCCGCCACTTCCTGGAGGCCGCCCTCGGCAACCGGGCCGGCCAGCTCAGCCACGCCGACGCCACCGACGCGGAACTCGTGGAGGCCGCCGAAGCCTGGCGGGCGCTGATCGAACTCAACCCCGATCCGGACCACCGGCTCGGCCTCGCCTTCGTGCTGCGCCAGCTCGCCCGCTCGGCCGCCTTCGCCGACGACCGCCGGCGCGCCGTCGAGTGGATGGCCGAGGCGCTGCGCGCCGACCCGGAATGGGAAGGCGGGGTCGAGCAGGAGGCCCCGCGCCGGGTCTCGGTGATGCTCGCCAACCACGTGGTGGACGGCATGGAGGACCAGCCGTTCACCGACCAGGCCGCGATGCTCCAGAGGGCCAGGTCCTACGACGACTCCACCGACATCCGCCGGCTGATGGTCAGCGTCTGGCGCGGCAAAGCCATCAGCCACTACGAGGGCCGCCGCTACCGCGCGGCGATCCGGCTGCTGGAAGAGGCGCTCGAACTGTCCGGCACCGCGGAGGACACCGACAAGCTGCGCCGCGAACTCGGCATCGTCTACGGCTCCTTCGCCGTCCAGCAGGCCAATGCCCGAAAGCTGCGCGAGGCCCGGGACCTGGCCCGCAAGGCCGTCGAGTACAGCCCGGACGACGTCGAGCTGCACGTCATGCAGCGGCGGATCAACTCGCTCTACTGACGGCAACCGCACGGCAGTTGACGTCGTCCTAGACCGTACGCCGCAGACCGCAGACCGCAGACCGCCGGCCTCAGGCCGTCACCCGGGCCGCCACCCCGAGCCGTCCCCGACACCGCGAGGAGAGAGACCGCCCGCCATGCCACTGAACGAACCGTCGCCGTACGAGGTCCTGGGCATCCCGCTCACGGCCGGCGTGCGCGAGATCAACCTCGCCGTCGGACCGGCGATGCGGGCCGGCCGGTACACCCGCCAGCAGATCCAGGAGGCCGCCGCGCTGCTGCGCAACCCGGACCGGCGCCTGGAGGCGGACCTCCAGCAGCCCCTCCCGCCCGAGCCGGTCGACCAGGCCGCCGAGCTGCTCGCCCCCGCGCTCGCCGAGCCGCTGCTGGTGATCGAGCGCCCACCGCTGCCGCCGGCCGCCCTTCCCGCCCTCCACCGCGCCGAGCTGGCCGCCGACTTCGCCGAGCCCGCCCCCGGCGGCGCCGACCCCGAACCGCCCGTCCCCGCCCGTTACGCGGCGGACCTGTCCGTGCTGCCGCAGATCGAGGTTCCCGAATGACCGACGCACCCACCGGCGCGCCCGCCGACTCGCTCGCCGACGCACCCACCGGCGCGCCCGCCGACCCGCCCGCCGACCCGCCCGCCGACGCACCCACCGGCGCGCCCGCCGCAGACCCGCTCGACGGCCGCCGGCGGCTGGAGATCCCGCCCGGCGTCGAGGACGTCGACCTGGAGCAGGCGTTCGGCCGGCTGCTCTTCCGGGCCTCGCTGCTGGGGAGCAAGCTGACGGAGCAGAAGCAGGCCGCCCGGGCCGAGCAGCGCGAACTGCTGGGCATCCTGGTCGAGGTGGACGACGCGCTCGCCGCCCTCGGCCTGGACCGCGAGCTGGTGGCGCTCGGGCGCGGCGCCGGACTGGAGGCCACCCGGCGGCGGTTGCTCGGGCAGCTTGCCAAGGCCAAGGTGCGGCCGATGCGGCTGGAGGGCATGACGGCGGACCCGGACCTGACCGAGATCGTGGGCACCGAGCCCCGCGCCGGGGTGGCGCCGGAAACGGTGGTGCGGACGGTGGTGACCGGGTTCTTCTGGGGGGACGAAGTGCTGCGCCGGGCCCAGGTGGTGGTCGCCGCGCCGGAGCCGGATCCGCGGCCGGAGCCCGGGGACGGGCCGGTGGAGGCCGCGGCGGAGGACTTCCCGCCGCCGCTCCCGGAGCCGGAGCCGACCGAAGCCACCGAAGCCACCGAGGTCACCGAAGCCGCCGAGACCGCCGGGACCGCCGCACCCGTCGAGCCCGAGGCGCCGGAGACGCCCGAGGCCGCCGAGGCCGCCGAGGCCGTCCCGCCCGCCATCGCCCCCGCGTTCGCGACCGCGACCGCGCCCGCCGCCGTCGACCCGATCACCCGGGCCCAGCCCAAGGCGGCCCCGCCCCGGGCCCGCCGCCGGGGCAAGGCCGTGGCCAAGCAGGCCAAGCAGGCCAAACAGGCCAAGCGCAAGAAGTAGCCAGGACCACGAGGGGCAAGAGGGGAACGACATGTACCGCACACTCGGCATCGACCTGGGCACCACCAACTCGGTGGTCGCCCACCTGCGCCGGGGCGAGCCGGAGATCATCTTCAACCGGCAGAACCAGGAGGCCACGCCCTCCGTGGTCGGCAGCGGCCGCAAGGGCGAGCTGCTGGTGGGCTCCACCGCGCGCAGCCGGATCGCCGTCGACGGCGTCAACGTGATCCGCTCGGTCAAGCGCTTCATGGGCCGCAAGTTCAAGGACCCGCAGGTGCAGGCGGCCCTGAAGGAGGTGGACTACAAGGTCACCGCGGGCACCGACGGCGACGTCAACGTCTGGTTCAACGGCCGCTCGTACACCCCGATCGAGATCTCCGCGATCATCCTGCACCGCCTCAAGGAGGACGCCGAGCAGCGCTTCGGCGAGCCCTTCCACCGCGCCGTCATCACCGTCCCCGCCTACTTCGGCGAGCGGCAGGTCGCCGCCACCCAGGAGGCGGGCCGGATGGCCGGCCTGCACGTGCTGCGGATCATCAACGAGCCGACCGCCGCCGCCCTCGCCTACGGCATCACCTCCGAGGCGGGCGACGAGGGGCGGACCGTCCTGGTCTACGACCTCGGCGGCGGCACCTTCGACATCTCCATCCTGCTGCTGGTGCCCGGCTCGGTCTCGGTGCTCGGCATCGAGGGCGACAACCTGCTCGGCGGCGACGACTTCGACCGCGGGATCACCACCGCGCTGCTGGAGGACATCCGCGAGGAGTACGGCGCGGAGTACCAGCCCGACCTGCGCGACCGTCCGAAGATCGCCGCCACCGCCGAGACCATCAAGATCGAGCTCTCCAACCAGGAGTCCTCCGAGGTCATCCTGCCGGGCCTGGGCGCCGGGCAGCTGGTGCTGGAGACGGAGTTCGAGCGGGCCCGCTTCGAGGAGCTGATCGAGGCCCGGATCGAGCGCACCATCGAACTGACCCACAAGGCCATCATGCAGGCCAACCTGACGGTCGGGGACATCGACGAGGTGGTGCTGGTCGGCGGCTCGACCGCGATCCCGCTGGTCGCCCGCCGGCTCGGCGAGGTCTTCGGCCCGCGCCGGATCCGGCGCGGCGTCAACCCGATGCAGTGCGTGGCGCTCGGCGCGGCCGTCCAGTCCGCGCTGGTCGGCGAGGTGGAGTGCCCCGAGTGCCGGGCCCCCGGCGACCTGTCCGCCTCCAACTGCGCCAACTGCGCCACCACCCTGCTCGGCGGCGCCCGGGTCTCCTGCCCGACCTGCCACATCCCGGTCGACGCCGACGCCGCCGCCTGCCCCAAGTGCGAGCGGGCGCTGGACGGTTCGGGCGTCACCGGGGCCGGCGCGACGGTCCCGCAGCAGACCCGGGCCACCGCCGTGGTGCACGGCGGCAACTGCCCGCGCTGCGGCACCCCGGCCGCCCCCGGCGTCACCGCCTGCGAACTGTGCGGCGAGCCGCTCAACTCGGCCGCCCCCGGCCACACCAAGGTGGCCGGCACCGCCGCCGAGGACGTGGGCCTGCGCTGCGCCTCCTGCGGCCTGGTGAACCCGCCCGGCTGCGAGGTCTGCCCGGGCTGCGGCGAGCTGGCGCAGGTCACCAACCCGTTCGACATCACCCCGAAGAACCTCGGCATCGAGCTGAACGACGGCCGCCTCGCCGTCATCATCCCCAAGAACACCAGCTACCCGACGAGTTCGCCGGTCAGCCGGGAGTTCGTGGTCTCCGGCAGCGGCCGGCAGCGGCTGGAGATCGCGGTCTACGAGGGCGAGCACGAGATCGCCCAGCAGAACGAGTTGATCGGCCACCTGACCCTGCGGCTGCCCGAGGGCCTGGGCGGCCGCACCCCGGTGGAGGTCTCCTTCGGCCTCGACCGGGACCGCACCATCACGCTGTCGGTGCGGATCCAGGGCGGCGCCGAGAAGACCGTCAAGCTGGAACGGGTCACTCTCGACCCCGAGTTGAAGGTGCAGGTCGAGGAGCAGCAGCGGCAGATCGAGTCCTTCACCGACCGCTGGGGCGGCGAGCTGACCGAGGCCGAGATGCGCGAGGCGCAGCGGCTGATGGACAGCCTGGACGACCTGGCGGCCGGGCAGACCCGGGGTCGGTCGGTGGACGCGGCGCTGGAGCGGGCCCAGCAGCAGCTCAAGGCCCAGCGCTGGGTGCGCGGTTCGGAGGCGTACCTGAGCCTGTTCATCCACTACTGCGAGAAGCACCTCGATCCGAGCGACCTGGACCGGTTGCGGTCGGTGGCCGCGGAGCTGCGGCTGCGCCGCGAGGCCGCCGACTGGGAGGGCGCGGTGCGCGCGGCCCAGCGGGCGGACGAGCTGTGCGACGCGCTCGGGCACACCATGCGGATGCTGACCATGTGCAACGTCTACGTGACCCAGAACATGGTCTCGCCCGCCCTGGGCCAGCTGATCATGGCCGAGCTGCGCGGGCTGGACGAGGCGGTGGAGGCGCCCAACATGGCGGAGGTCAACACCCACATGTCGAATCTGCTGGCCCTGTACGCGCAGGCGCAGCGGGAGCTGGGCAGCGAGCCGGCCCAGGAGTCGCTCGGCCCGGTCCGCCCCGAGGAGGCGGGGCCGCGATGAGCGCCGTGGAGGCCTTCCCGCAGGTGCCGGAGGTCCCGGCGGCCCCGGGGGTCCAGGGGATCCCGGACGCGCCGGAGGTGCCGTGTCCGCTGTGCAGGGTCCCGGCGGATCCGCAGACCCTGCGCTGCCCCTCCTGCCGGGAGGATCTGTCGGTGCTGTTCCGGCTGCGTTACGCCGGACGGATCGACTACAACCGGGCGCTGGACGCCCTGGCGGCCGGGAACGGGCCGCTCGCCCTCGGCCTGCTGCACCGCGCGGTGGCGGCCGAGCCCGGGCTTCATCCGGCCCGGGAGCTGCTGGAATCACTGAACGTCGCCGCTCCCGCGGTGGCGGCGCGGGTGGGGCGGGAGGCCGACACGCCCTAGAACGGGGCAATCCGGCGTGCGGAGGAGCTGATCGCTTGTGATCGTGGGCGAGGTGTGATCGTCACACTTCGACCCGCTCTGCTCACAAGGAGTGACGCAATGCGTATGCGTACCACCTTCGCCGCCACCGCCCTCGCCGCGGCCGCGGTCCTCGCCGGGGCCGGCACCGCCTCCGCCGGTGAGGCCACCGCCAACGGTGCCGCCATCGGCTCGCCCGGCATCCTGTCCGGCAACGTGATCCAGGTTCCGATCAACCTGGAGGCCAACGTCTGCGGGAACTCGATCGGCATCATCTCGCTCCTCAACCCGGTCACCGGCAACACCTGCATCAACAAGTGACCCTGTGCGCTGGGGCCGTCCGTCGACCGCGACGGCCGGCCCCAGCGCCGCGTGCGCACCCCCGTTCGGGGGTGGCGGCGCGGGGCCGGGGCCCGCGACCATGGTCCCCGTCCCGCACCGCCGTCCCCAGGAGCCAGCCCGTGCCGACCACGCCGACCCCGCGCAGCTACGCCTCCGGCACCTCGGACGTCCCGCTGCTCGGCGACACCATCGGGGAGAACCTCGACCGCGCGGTGCGCGCCTTCCCCGAGCGCGACGCCCTGGTCGACCGGGCCACCGCCCGCCGCTGGACGTACGCCGAACTCGCCGCGGACGTCGACGCCCTGGCGCTCGGACTGCTGGAGCTCGGGATCGCCAAGGGGGACCGGGTCGGCATCTGGGCCCCCAACTGCGCCGAGTGGACGCTCACCCAGTACGCCACCGCCAAGCTCGGGGCGATCCTCGTCACGGTCAACCCGGCCTACCGCTCGCACGAGTTGGAGTACGTGCTCAACCAGGCCGGCATCCGGCTGCTGGTCGCCGCCGAGCGCTTCAAGACCTCCGACTACGCCGGGATGATCGAGGAAGTCCGCCACCGCTGCCCGGAGCTGGAGCGCGTCCTGCTGCTCGGCAGCCCCGCCTGGGAAGCCGTGACCGCCGCCGGCAGGCGGGCCGACACCTCCCGACTCGCCGATCGTCAGCGCGAGTTGGCCCCCGACGACCCGATCAACATCCAGTACACCTCCGGGACGACGGGCTTCCCCAAGGGCGCGACGCTCTCGCATCACAACATCCTCAACAACGGCTACTTCGTCGGCGAGCTGCTCAACTACACCGAGCAGGACCGGATCTGCATCCCGGTGCCCTTCTACCACTGCTTCGGCATGGTGATGGGAAACCTGGCCGCCACCTCGCACGGCGCCTGCACGGTCATCCCCGCCCCCTCCTTCGAGCCCGGCGCCACCCTGGCCGCCGTCGCCGCCGAACGCTGCACCTCGCTGTACGGGGTACCGACCATGTTCATCGCCGAGCTGGCCGACCCGGACTTCGACCGCTACGACCTCGGCAGCCTGCGCACCGGCATCATGGCCGGCTCGCCCTGCCCGAGCGAGGTGATGAAGGAGGTCATCGGCCGGATGGGCATGACGCAGGTGTCCATCTGCTACGGCATGACCGAGACCTCGCCGGTCTCCACCCAGACCCGGGTCGACGACCCGGTCGAGCGCAGGGTCGCCACGGTGGGCCGGGTCGGCCCGCACCTGGAGGCCAAGGTGGTCGACCCGGCCACCGGCCGCACCGTCCCGCGCGGCGAACCCGGCGAGCTGTGCACCCGCGGCTACTCCGTCATGCTCGGCTACTGGGGCGAGCCCGAGCGCACCGCCGAGGCCGTCGACGCCGCCCGCTGGATGCACACCGGGGACCTCGCGGTGATGGACGAGGACGGCTACCTGGCCATCACCGGCCGGATCAAGGACTTGGTGATCCGCGGCGGCGAGAACCTCTACCCGCGCGAGATCGAGGAGTTCCTCCACGCCCACCCGGACATCCTCGACGTCCAGGTCATCGGCGTGCCCGACACCAGGTACGGCGAGGAGCTGATGGCCTGGATCCGGATGCGGGAGGGCGCCGAGCCGCTCACCGCCGAGTCCGTCCGCGCGTACTGCGCCGGCCGGCTCGCCCACTTCAAGATCCCGCGCTACGTGCACGTGGTCGAGGAGTTCCCGATGACGGTCACCGGGAAGATCCGCAAGGTCGAGATGCGGGCGGAGGCCCAGCGGATCCTGGGGCTGTAGACCCCGGGCCCCGACCCGGACGCCCCTCCGCCCGGGCGCGTCCGGGGAGCGCGGTGGCCCGCCCGGCGGGAGAGTGTGATCATGCCCCTCGACGTCACAGTGGAACGCCTGATCCCCCTCCCGCCCGCCACGGTCGCCGCCTACGCGATGGACTGGCGCCACGACCCCGAGTGGACCCAGGGCATCCGCGACGCCACCCTCACCCGGGAGGCCGACACCGGCGGCCTCGGCGCGGGCGCCGAGATCACCCGGACCGCCCGTTTCCTGGGCCGGACCTTCTCGTACGTGCTGCGGGTGGCACGCCACGACCCGCCGACGCTCCTCGACATGGTCTCCGTCGCCGGACCGATGCCCATGCGCGTCACCTACACCTTCGAGCCCACCCAGGCCGGCACCTTCGCCCGCATCCGCGTCCGCGGCGGCTTCCGCCTGACCGGCCCGCTGCTGTCCCACCAGGTGCGCACCGCGCTCACCGCGGACCTGCGGGCCCTGGAGGGACGGCTCACGGGGTGACCGCCGTCCCGTACGGACCTGCGCTTCCCCTCCTGCCGAGGGCCCTCAGAGGGTGTTCCTCAGGGACCGGTCCGGGTTGCCGCCCTCCAGGATCTCCCGCAGGTCGGCGACCGCCGCCGGGACGCCGTAGGACTCCGCGACAGCGACCGGGTTGATCACCACTTCGTCGATACCGGCCTCGAAATGGCGCTCGATGCCCGCCCGGATCTCCCGGAGACCGCCGAACAGGAAGACGCCCTCCTCGACCAACTCCCGGGCGGACGACACCGGGTCGGACACATCGAGGTCCAGACCCGCCCGGCGCAGCATGTCCACGTAGTGGGGCGCACACAGATGAAATCTGGTCCCGCGCTGGGCGAGCACCATCGCACTGCGCCCCGGCCGGTCCAGCACGGCATGGACGACGGTGACGATCCGCGGCCGCTCGCGCCCGGCGTCGCGGGCGCCCTTCTCCAGTGCCGGAGCCAGGACGTCCCGCACATAGTCGGGCGGCGTCAGCCAGGTGATCGCCGTGTCGGCCACCGAACCCGCCGCCCGGGCCATGCCGGGGCGCAGCACACCCGCGCCGACCTCCGGCGGCGTGGTTCCGGCCGGCGCCGACATCCTGGGCAGCACCACCCCGCGCATCGGGAACAGCGGCCCCGAGTGGTGGTCCAACCGCCCCTCGTGCAGCAGCCGGCGCAGGACGTCCAGGTACTCCGCCACCGCCGCCGCCGGACGGGCGTAGGGCGCGCCGTGCAGCGCGGCCACGAAGCCGGGCTCGCCCGCCCCGTAACCCACCACCGGCGGATGGCCCGTCAGCGCGCCGAGCGTGCGGGCCTGCACGGCCGCGTCGTACGGATGCCGGAGCGCCGTCAGCGCCACGGACAGGCCGACCGGGATCCGGCAGCCCGCACCCGCCAGATACGCCAGCACATGATGCGACTCCAACGCCACCGACTGGCCCAGCCAGAGCCGCGCGGCGACCCCCTCCCGGACCAGCTCGGCCAGCGGCAGGACATCCCGCGGGTCCTGGACCTGGAGGGGATACAGCACCGAGACCTTGCGCGAACTCGTCATCCCCGCCACCTCAGACCAGCACTTCCGCATCAGGCACTTCCGCATCAGGCACATCCGCATCCGGCACGGCCGCATCCGGCACGGCCGGTGCCGGCAGGGCCGGCGAACCGAGGTTGCGGGCCGGCTCGGCGGGGGACGCCGACGCCTCGCGCAGGGCCTGGGCGACCTGCTCCTCCAGCGACGGGCCCGCCGGATCGGTCGCACGGCGCACGACACCGTCGGCGACCGCCGCCGCCCGGTGCTGGCCGAAGCTGCGCCCGCCCCAGCCGTCCCGCTCGTCGCGCGGCTCCCAGGCGAGTGCGACACCGGGGCGCAGCGGGGAGGCGAAGACCGACGCGTCCCCGGCGACTCCCGGAAGGCCCGCCACGGCGTCCGCGAGCACCGGCGCGACGGCCGCGTCCGCGGCGCCGAGGTACACCACCACGGCGTCCCGCCGCGGATACGTCCACGGACGGGACAGCACCTTCGCCCGGTACCGCACACCCAGGCCCGCCAGCCGCTCCAGCAGCGCCCGCCACACCGGCGGGGCGGCACCGGGTTCCGCCAGGTGCACGTACAGCCGCAGCACCTCGCCGGCCCGGACCGGCGAACCGTCGGGCCCGTCGACCAGCAGGAAGCCGGGCGACAGCGCCGGACGCACCGCCGGAAGCTCGACCACGCAGGGCCTGCCGACGGCCGGCGGCCCGTCCGAGCGCACCGCGCCGGGCCGCACGCCGACCAGCACCCGGCCCAACTCGACCCGCACCGGACCGTCCGCCCCGCCGTCGGCTGCCTCGACCGGGGAGCGGAGCACACCCGCCGCGACGGTCCGGGTGTGGCCGGTGGCCGCGATCAGTTCGCGCTCGAAGGTCTCGCTGCGCCGCGGCATCCGGGCCGGGCCCTCCTGGCGCACGATGCCGGCGTGCCAGCGTTCGTACAGCAGGCCGGCCAGCGCCGAGCGCAGTTCGCCCCAGGTGTCCGCGGCGACCACCAGGTCGTCGTCGACCTCGACCCGCGGCGTGCCGTCGGTGATCCGCAGGCCGCCGAGCGCCGCGCGCAGGGCCGGGGAGAGCGGGGCCGGGGAATGCTGATGGGACACGATCGTCTCCTGATCCCGTTGTCGATCCGTACGAGTGGGCGTGGGCCCGCGGTCAGTCCTGGACGAGGCCGAGCACCTCGGCGGACCGGAGCGGGTCGAGCAGCGCGTTGCGGCCCACCCCGGCGGCCCCGCGGAGGACGGCGGTGAGGCGGTGGGTGAGGGCCGCCGTGGCGATCGTGCGCTCGAACAGGTGCCAGCCCGCGTACCGGATCACCCGAGCGGTGAACTGCCTTTCGTCGGCGGCGGGTTCGGAGCGAACCCGGCGGTAGCCGGACCAGAACGCGGCGATCTGCGGACGCACCGCGTCGAGCTGCTCGGCGCCGCTGCGCATCAGCGCCTCGTGGACCTCGGCGGGCGGGACCGGGGTGTCCGGCCCGAGGCCCGCGAACATTCCGACGGCCGCCCGGTGGAGCCATTGCCCGACGTACGCGCCGACGTCCCGGGCCGGATCGGCGATCCGGAACTCCTCCCAGTCCGTCAGGTACAGATCGTCGCCGGACAGCAGGAACTGGTCGAGCCGCAGGTCGCCGTGGATCGGCACCGCGGGCGCGGCCGCGCTCGACCCGGCCAGTTCCCGCAGGGCGGCCCGGACCCGCTTGTCGTGCTGCAGCATCGACCACACCTCCAACTCGCCCCCGCTGGCGGCGGCGTAGTCCTCGGCGGTCAGCTCGACCAGCCGGGCGGTGGACCCTTCCCGCCCTCCGGTGGCGGGTTCGGGCAGGTCGGCGGGGTGGACCGGCATGCGGTGCAGTTCCGCGAGCGCCAGGCCGGCCCGGTGCGACAGCGCGGCGTCGAAGCGGCCCTGATCGGCGAGCAGGTTGCCCGGCACCGCGTCGACCAGGCGCTCGTGCACCAGCAGCAGGGCCCCGGGGTCGGCGCCGAGGAAGGCCGGCGAGTGCCAGTGCTCCGGAGGGCGACCGGCGGCCAGCACCTGTTCGAACGCGCGGGCCCGGTCGAAGCGTTCGGCGGCGAGCGGCTGCGCGAGCCGCTTCACGAACACCTCCCGGCCGTCGGCGGTCGGGCCCGCCCAGTTGTCGTTCCGCCCGGGCCGGCTGATGGGCGTCCGGTCCGCGAACGGTGCCACGCCCAGGCGTTCGAGAGCCTGGACGACATCGGGGACGTGGTCGAGTGGAACCGGTGCGAAGACGCCGGTGGGGTCCGTGGCGGGGACCGGCCCCGTCGGCGTTCCGGCCGTGTCCCGGATCGCGGTGATCGTCGCTGCCATGGGAGCCACGGTAGGCGGCGGCGCCCCCTGACGGGCAGCCGCACGGTCCTGCCGGGCACGGCCCGCGGCGGGGGTGGCAGAGCCCTGCCGGACGGGGTCGTGCGCCGCACGTCCCTGCCGGACGGCGGGCGCAACGGTGAGGTTCCGACCGGACGTCGGACGTGCCGGCAGGGAACTGGCGGGAGATCCGGATTCGCCTCCCCGGGGGCGCAGTTGTCTGCCTCTGGGCGGGTGGGGGCGGCGGCTGGTGTGCTGATGGTGCTGCAACCGGCAGCGGACGTGTGAACGAACGGAGTCAGCATGGACAGCAGTGACCTGATGGGTGGTTACTCCGCCTACACCACGCCGGGTGCGGCGCGGAACGACCTGGTGTCGATCCCCGACGGGACGGAGGGGTTCACGCCCGTCGTCACCCTCATCTCGGTGATCTCGATCATCGTGAGCCCGGCCACCATGTCCCTCCTGTAGGAGGGGCGCTCCGAGCGTCCGGCTCGGGCTCCCATGGCACGGACCCCGTGCCGCCGCGATCCCGTGGCGGTCGGGCTCCGCGCCCCGTACAGCCCGCCTACCTGACCGAGTCCGAAGGGGCGGGGTCCCCGTGGTGCTGCGACCGGCAGCGGATGTGTGAGCGAATGGAGTCAGCATGGACAGCAGTGACCTGATGGGTGGTTACTCCGCCTACACCACGCCGAATGCGGCGCGGAACGACCTGGTGTCGATCCCCGACGGGACGGAGGGGTTCACGCCCGCGATCACGGTCTCGATCTCGGTGTTGGTCACCGTCATCGTGAGGGGTTGCAACTGAGCGTTCGGCTCCGTGTCGTGGCGCCGGCACGGGCTTCGGCCCGTGCCGGCGGCGGCGTTCGGCGCTCAGCGCTCCCGGGGGGGCGACGCGGTGCGGTGGACCCAGCCGGCGATCGCCACTCGGGAGGAGCAGCCGAGCTTGCGCATGGTCTCGCGGATGTGGTTCACCACGGTCCATTCGGAGATGGCCAGTTGCCGGGCGATCTGCTTGTTGCTCAGGCCCTCGGCGATCAGCCGGGCGACCTCGCTCTGACGGGGCGTCAGCACCGCGTCGGAGGACGGCTCGGCCGCCGTGGCCCGGGGGGACCCGGCGGGCCGGTCCGGAACGGGTTCCGACGGGTCGCCGGGCGTCCGCGCGGTGACGCAGCCGAGCGCGAAGTCACGGATCAGGTCCGGGAGTTCGACCACCGAACCGGCCGCCATGGCGGCGAGCGACTCGCGGTCGCCGAGCAGCAGCCGCCGCTCGACCCGGCCGACGGTGAAGTCGGGTTCCGTCGGGTCGTCGAGCAGGTGGCGCCGGACGGTGTGGAAGCAGCCCAGCGCCCGGGCGACCGCGGCGGCGCGCGCGGCGGGGCCCGGCAGCAGCGGGCTGCCCATCAGGGCGAGGAGCGCGCCGAGCGCGGCCGGGGCTCCGAGGGGGCGCAGCGTGGCCAGTGCGCGGTCGAGGTAGTTGGTCGAGTCGGCCGCTCGTCCCGCCGCCGCCGCGAACGCGCTCAGGTGCAGCAGCGCGAGGCCGGCGACCAGGTTGTCCCGGGCCTGGATGGCCTCGGCGAGCGCGCGGGTGGCGAGCGCGGCCGCGGCGCCCGCGGAGCGGTGGAGGAACTCGGCCAGCGCGGTGTCGAGCAGCCGGCGACGGGCCAGGTGGCCGCCGTCGGCGCCCGGTTCGATGGCCCGGTGCAGCAGTGCGAGCCCCTCGTCCGGGCGGCTCGGGGTGATGGCGATCCCGCGCAGGTGCGTGATCCTGACGGTGAACCGGCCGTCCGCCGGGTCCTCGTGTCCCGCGTCGCCGGGCTGAACGCCGTCGAGGATGGCCAGCGCCGCTTCCGGCTCGTCGTTGCGGACGGCGGCCTCGGCCAGCAGCAGGGCCGTCCGTCGCCGGCTGTCCCGGTCGGCGTCGGGGCCGCCCAGCGAGGCCAGTCCGGCGGGCCAGTCGAACGGGGTGCCGATCGCGTAGTGGTACACCCGGGACAGCTCGGCGAGGTCGAGTGCTTCTTCCGCGAGCCCGGCGGCGACCAGTGTGTCGAGCGCCCGGCGGATGTTCCCCTCCTCGCTGCGGAACGCGATGATCCCCCCGGCCTGCGGGCCGCCCGTCATGAGGCGGACGGTGGATCCGGCCAGCCGGGCGTGGTGCCGGGCGTGGGCGAGCCGGACGTCCTCCAGTCCGTTCGCCGACTCACCCGTCTGCTTGTCCGGTCGGTACGACCAGCGGCCGAAGGAGAGGTGCAGCCGGGTTCGGGTGTAGCCGTCGAGACGGCCCGAGGGAAGCGCGGAGAGGCTGAGCAGGTGCCGGCCGAGCAGTGACTCCAGGGCGGCCGGGTACTCGTCGAGGCCGACCCCGGAGATCTGCCGGAGCGACTCGGGTCCTGCGCCGCCGCTGAACACGCGGGCGCAGGCGAGCAGTCGGCGTCCGGCGTGGCTCAGGCCGCGCAGCGCTTCGGGTTCGGTGTCGTCCGGGCCGTACGCGTCCAGTAACCGGGCGAGGCCGTCGATGGCGGGCCGGGGCCGGTCCGCAAGCGCTCCGGCCCGGGGGGACTGGCCGTCGAGCGCGGCCCAGAGGACCTCCGGCCCCTCCAGGGCCGCGATCCGTGCGGCCAGGCCGATCGCCCCGGGGTTGCCGTGGAGTTCCACGCAGGCGCGGGCGACGGCCAGTTGGTTGTGCCGCTCGACCTGGAAAGCGGGGTTGAAGGCGCGCAGGCAGGCCACGAAGAGCTCGACGGAGGGCACCGAGGCCAGCGCCTCGACGTCGATGGCGCAGCAGTCCAGCGGCACCGGGAGCGGGGGAACGCTCCGGTGTGCGAAGCCGTCCTGCGCCACCGGCCGGCGCGCGGTGACCAGGGCCTTGACGCCCGTCCCGGCCAGCGCCCGGGCCAGTCGGGCCAGGACCTGCCGGTCGGGGTCGCGTCGCGCGCCGTCCAACAGCAGTACGGACGGGGCGTCGTCGGAATCGCGGGTTCGGGTGATCCAGCGGCGCAGGCCGTCCGCCCAGCCGTCCCCGGGCGCCGGCGCGATCCGGCCGATCGTTCCGCCGGTGCGGGTCCGGTGGGCGAGCGCGACCTCCTCGGCGAGCCGGCTCTTGCCGATCCCCGGCGCCCCGGACAGCAGCACGCCGTCGACGTCCGGCCGTTCGAGCACGGCCAGTACCTCGGCGAGCTCGCCGGCCCGCCCGACCGTCTCCATCGGGAACGGGCCGGTGGCGGCGGGCGGTCGGGCGACGGTCGGCGGTCCGGTCCCGGACGGCCGGTCGGCAGCCGTCGCTGCCGCGACGGCGAAATCAGCGGACGTCATACGCGTCTCCAGAACGTGCCGGCGCGGTGGGTGACCCGGCCGTGTGGGTTCACTGTGACGGGCCGGTCGGCTCGGGCGTCGCGCCGGTGGCGCGCATCGGCCCGGCCGGCCGAGGTTGATCCTCGATCAGATCAGTTGTTGGACAAGAAAGTTGGTACATCGCGTGGATCCGGCGGCGGATCGGCTCCAGTGGGTACTGGTCGGCGTAGATGACGAGTTTGACCGTCACCCCTTCCAGCAGGCTGCGGAGCATGATCCCCTCCAGGTGGGGGTCCTCGGCCCCGCGGGAGTGGAACAACTCGCGGAGCCGCTCCTCCAGTTCGGAGAGCAGCCGGTCCTTCCTGGCCTCCGCCGCCGCGTACAGCGGGTGCGTCCCCGGATCGATCATGAGGCCCAGGGCCATCTGCTGGATGTGACGCGTGCGGTGGGCCGCCAGCAGCGCGCGGTCGATGATGGCGGACAACCGTTCGTCCGGAGTGCCCTCGACGTCCAGGAGTTGGTGGATGCCCTCCAGGTAGCGGTCCAGCAACTCGTCCGCGAGTGCGTGCTTGGTCGGGAAGTAGTAGCTGATCAGCCCGCGCGAGACACCTGCCTGCTCGGTGATGTCGGAGACGGTGGCCTGGTGGAAGCCCTTTCCGGCCAGGACGTCGATGGCGGCGGTGACGATCCGTTCGCGGGACGCTTCCCGCAGCCGGGCGTTGACATGAGGTGAGCGAGGTGACACGCGGGCTCCAGGGCTTCGGCCGCCATGACGGTTGACTGTACAGACATCCAGTCAACAGGACCAGACCGTCTGCTCGTTCGCGCCCGGAAGTACGTCAACGAGTGTGTGGCGCGCAAGATGCCCGGGCCGAGCCGGATCCGACGGCGGCACCACTGCGAACGGGATCGCGTCCCGGCGCCCGGCGTGGAGCAGGTTCACCCCTCCGCCTCCGCCTGGCACTGCCACGGGCCCGACCGGCGAAAACAGTGATGGCCGACGAGGATCTCCGTCCTCGTCGGCCATCGGTGCTCGTGGCGGTTACCGCGCGCCCCACTCCTGGTCGGTCGGCACGATCTCGCGGCCGAGCGGCATCAGCGAGATCGGGATCATCTTGAGGTTGGCCCAGCCGAAGGGGATGCCGATGATCGACAGGAACAGCGGAATGCTGGTGATCAGGTGCCCGATCGCCAGCCACCACCCGGCGAAGACCAGCCAGATGACGTTCCCCACGCAGGACGCCGGCCCGGCGTCCGGCCGTTCCACCGCGGTGCGCCCGAACGGCCACAGGATGAACCCGGCGATCCGAAACGAGGCAATGCCAAATGGGATGGTAATTACGAGAAGGCAGCAGATAATTCCGGCGAGAACGTAGGCAAGAGCCATCCAAATTCCGCAGAAAACCAACCAGATGACATTGAGGATAAACTTTACTGCACTCATGCTTGGTACCTTCTCACGGCTGATGGCGTTGCACTACGACCGTGCCATTCCCGCCGGCGAGCGTGTCTACGCCCTTAGGGGTAGTTCCTCAGGGATCGGTCCGGGCTGCAGCCTCAGATAGGGACTCCTTCGGGTTCAGCGCCAGCAAAGGAGGGCCAGGTGTGCGGCGGCCGACCGCGAGTGACTGGTTGGATCCCGAGCGGCGGGGTGCCGATTGTGGCCGTTGGTCGCGTAGCTGGCCCTCTCCAGGGCGAGCAGGTGGGGCCGCTCAAGAGGGGAACGGTCATTGTTCTCGACCCCGTCACGTATGAGGTGTGGGGCACCGTGGTGGAGGAGCGAAACCAGGGGTGCAGATCGCTGCCGCAGACCGCGGCGCGCAGCACCCGCACGATCGCGTCGGTGGGGTTCTTGATCACCGGGTCGGGCACGTTCTCGACGCGCACGTCTCCGGCTCCGTACAGCAGGGTTGCTCGCATGGCTCCAAATCTCCTTGAGCGGGTCACCGGCGGCATCCGCTCCGCCGCCGGGCGGGGACAGCGGTTCACCGGCGTCCGGAGCTGCTGCACCACGCTGTCGAACTCTCCTACGTCGCTCACGGCAGGCTCCGCTCGTGGGCCGGAGTGGTGGCATATCTTCTCGCCGGTGCGGTCGATGCGCTGACCGCCCCGGTCGTCGCACTCGCCGTGTTCGTCGTGCTGCCGGTCTTCTTACTTCCTGACCAGCGAGGGGCTGCGGCTGCCCGGTCGCGGCCGAGGGGAAGGAAACCGCCGGAGGTAGGCGAGTTGTCCGGCCGGTACCCGGGCTTCATGCTGGGCGAGACGATCCCGGAGGCCGTCAAGAGCAACGCGTAGCGGTCGTGCGCCCGGCCCGCCGGGCCTGGCCGGCACGGTGGCCCGATTGCACGCTTGAGGGGCCCACGGATGAGATGTACCGCAGGAGGCCTCGCGTACGCAGTGGAAGGCCGACGGGCTGCGGCGCGCGGTCACCGACGCGGGCGCCCAAGCGAATGGCCTGGGCGGTTGCCGCGGAAGTCCGCGACGCCCGCCCAGGTCGGTCGGCAGGGAGAGGGGGTCGGTGGGTGACGCTCAGCGTCCGCTCACCAGGCCGTCCAGCTCGGTGTCCCAGTCGATCAGGTGCTCCTCCGTGCCAGGGGGAACCAGGGTGAAGCTCTCCCTCCGCAGCCAGCGGCGAAGCTGCCTGGCGGGTATGTCGACCAGGGCCGCGCCCTCGTGTCCGCTGAGCATGATGCGCAGCTGCTTGCGACCGTGGCAGCGAGAGGGTCGCTGCAGCGGTATCCGAAGCGCACGGGAATGTCGAGGAACTGGTCCTCGCCGAGTACAAGCCGGCCGTCCAGGGCGAGCTCGGTGGAGGTACGGGCACTCGGGACGGGTCGCGATCTGCCGAGAAGGGGCGTCACCGGGTGGGCGGGCCCTGGATCGACAGCTGCGCGCGCGGTCTTCCCGGTCGCGCGCGTCGACCCGGCAGGCCCGAGGACCCTTGACGGAGATTCAGACCAGGAGCCGTATCCGGCTCGGATGTCCCGGCAACGCACCGGCACCTGGTGGGAAGTGCACCATCCGCCTGATGTGGAGCAACCGGTCGGTTCGTGGACTGGCTCCGCGGCCTCCCGGCTCCGCGGCTTCCGACGTCACAGTGTCTCTCTGCGACCAGTCGCCCCCAG
>NZ_JBHXEM010000074.1:0-43413 GCF_042724755.1 Kitasatospora sp. NPDC127067
GTCCTCGACCGCATGGTCGAGGACCCGGACGTGGCCTTCGGAGCCTCCGGGGGATCAGGATCCCGGCGGCACCGTGCTCCACTGCTGGGAGCGCGCCCCGTCGTACATCCGCAGGGCGACGGCGCTGCCGAGCCTGGTGCCGCCGGTGAGGGCGAGGTCGGGGTGGGTGGCGGGGGAGATCCTGACCTTGCCCTGTCCCACGTTCCGCACGGTCCACTGCTGGTTCATGTCGTTCTGGTCGCAGGGCCGGAGCGTGACGGAGCCGCGGGAGCCGTTCGGTGCGGTCAGGCAGGTGCCCGTCGCCTTGTTCTTGATGAGCTGTTTCCCGGTGACGGTGCTCAGGCTCCACTGCTGGCGGTCGTTGTTGCGCTCGGGGGTGGCCACGACGACCCGGCCGCCGCGCCCGGCCTCCAGGTTCCTGGCCGAGGTGTCGCCCCGTGGCCAGACCCGGAGCTGGTTCCAGTTCTCGGTCTGCTTGGACGGTTGCGTCGTCTGCTGCGGGGCCTGGGATCCGGCCGTTCCGGTGGCTGCCGTCGCCAGGCCGGGCGTGCCGCCCAGCAGTACGGCGGTGATGGCCGCGGTCGCGATGCGCTTGGCAGGAGACATGGTTGTCACTCTCATGTGGTTTCCCTTGTGGGGTGTCCGAGAGGCGTGCGGGTTCCTCGGCGGGTGGCGCCGGAGGCCCCGCGGGGCCACGGGGCCGTGGGGCGGGCCGGGGGTGAGTGCGAGGGGGTGGATGCGAGGGGTTGGATCACTCGCCGCCCCGGTCGCCGGGGCCCGGTGGGCACGGAGGTGCCTCGTGTCCACCCGACCAGGCTAGCCAGGGGTCGGTCCGTCCGCAGCTCCGAGGGAACACGCAGGTCACGGGCGTGCCGCGGGCGTCGAAGGGCCTGCCGGGGGCGGGGCCGCCCGGGACGGGGCCGCTACTTCACGGACCGCATGGACCACTGCTGGTTGTCCTGCGCCGCGTAGGTCCGCAGGAGGGCTTTGTTGCTGCCGGCCTGGGTGCCCCCGGTGAGGGCGAGGCGGGGGTGGGCCTTCGGTGAGATCGCCACCTGGCCGGCCGTCACGTAGTGCACGTCCCACCGCTGGTTCGGGTTGTTCTTGTCGCAGGTCTGGACGGTGACGGCGTCCAGGGTGTCGTCCGGCGCGGTCAGGCACGTGCCCGTCGCCCTGTTCTCGATGAGCGGCAGCCCGCCGGTGTTGCTCAGGTTCCACTGCTGGCGTGCGCTCTCGGGGTCGACGACGGCCACGACGGCCCTGCCGGCGCTGTCGACGTCCAGGTTCCTGGCCGGGAGGTTGAGCGGGTAGATCTTGAACTGGTGCCATTCGCCGGTCGGCTGGGAGGGGAGCGCGGTCTGCGGAGTGGCGGCCGTGGCCAGGCCGGGGGTGGCGCCCAGCAGGACGGCGGCGACGGCCGCGGTCGCGATGCGCTTGGCGGGAGACATGGTTGTCACTCTCATGTGGGAGTCCCTCGTGGAGTGGTCCGAGAGGTGCGCGGGCTCTTCCGCGGATGACGCCGGAAGCCCTGGGGGTCCCTGTGGATCCCTTTGGGTCGCACCGGCCGCTGGGCCTTCGGGGGCCGGTGGGCACGGCGATGCTTCGCACCCACCCGACGACCAGGCTAGCCAGAGGTCCGTCCGCCCGCAGCTTCGGGTGAATGCGCAGGTCACGGCCGTGCGGGCGGGGTGGGCCGGGGTACTGTACGGCGGGTTGCGCGGCGGCGCACGTCCGGACGGCCTGCGGGGTCCGACCGGCGGGAAACGCGGGGCCGCCGCCCGGCGCGGTGCGCGGGCGGCGGCCGTGGAGCGGGCGCGGTGTCAGGAGCAGCTGCTGAACGTCGCGCTGGTGTTGGCGATGTAGAGGGTGGCGCCGGCGGTGGGGTCGGAGCTGAGCGGGACGGTGACGGTGTCCTCGGCGGTCCACGGGATGCCGTGGGCGTCGAAGGTCCAGGTGCCGGTGACCTTGCGGGCGATCTTGGCGAGCGTCACCCAGCCGTACTGCTGGGTCGGGACGGTGACGGTCACGCTGTTGTTGACGCTCCGCGACCCGTGCCATTCGTTGCTGTACTTCAGCGAGGAGCTGATCGTCCCGGTCAGGACGTTGCCGGGGGCGCCGGCGGACATCTGGGTGCCCATGTCGGCGCCGATGGTGTTGGACCAGCCGCTGTCGTCGGTGACCGCGAAGGACTGCTGGACGGCGCTGCTGGTGTTGTTGAACCAGACCGCGGAGGCGCAGGTGCGCGGCAGCGGCGCGGCCGGGGCCTCGCTCTTCGTGGCCCAGGAGCAGCTGGAGGGGTCCTTCTGGCACTGCTTGGCGCCGTGGTCGACGGCCAGGTTGCGGGCGGCCTGGGCGAAGCCGGTGGACCACTGCTGGTTGACGGTGCCGTTGCAGCTGTACTGGTCGGTCCAGGCGTCGTCGTAGTTGCCGCCGAGCAGCAGGTCCAGGCAGGTGTTGTCACCGGCGTGGCGGATCATGAACGAGTCCGCGCCGCCGGCCGCCGCGGGCTGGAAGTACCAGCGCTGGCTGGCCTGCCCGGCGCAGCTCTGCTGGCGCAGCGCCGGGGTGAAGAAGGCCAGGTCGATGCACTTGCCGGTGTCGTTGTTGACGATGGTGAAGGAGGAGTCGGACGGGTCGACGTTCAGCCGCCAGGACTGGTGGTAGCCGGGGGCGGAGTTGGTGACGATGTAGGCGCCGTCGCCCATGTTGCCGTTCTGGACGTCGAGTTGGCGCCCGTTGCTGAGCGACTTGATGGTCAGGCACTGCTGCGGCGAGGCGCAGGCGGCGAGCGGGGCCGGCACGGCCTCCGGGGTGGCCGCGGCGGCGCGGGCGGGCGCGGCGGTCAGGCCCAGGGCGGCGCAACAGGTCACCAGGAGGGCCGCGAACAGGCGCAGCCAGGTCGCCGTACGGCCGGGGGTCGTGGTGGGCAAGGGTTTTCCTTTCGTCGGGGAGAGGAGAGCGGGGAGGGAGGGGCGGGGCTCAGGGCGCGGCGGCGAAGGCCGCCTCCAGGCGCGGGACGTAGTCCGCGAGGTCCTGCGCCCAGCAGCCCGGAGTGTGGCCGCCGTGGCAGTCGGCGCCCCAGCCGGTGCCGTCGCCGTAGCCGACGTAGCGGTACGGCAGGCCGAGCGCGTCCAGGCGCTGCTTGAGGCGCTTGGCGGTGCCCTCGGCCCAGAACTCCATGTCGGCGGGGTTGTTGTTGCCGTTGCCGGTGTAGACGGTGATGCCGGTGTGCTCCAGCAGGCCCGCGCGCGCGACGGGGTCGGCGGCGTTCCAGCGCCAGTCGGCGTTGAACACCGGGTACGGGGTGCCGAAGATGGCGTCGCTGGAGACGGTGGGGCCGAAGTCCAGGCCGCAGGGGTGGCCGTCGCTGGGGCCGCAGAGCACGGTGCCGGCGTTGGTGAGGGTGGCGACCACGGCGCCGCGGATGATCATCTCGTCGGTGGAGAGGTCGTTGGCGCCGGACATGGTGAGGACCTGGCCGAACAGGTCGGGGCGGTCCTGGGCGTAGTGCAGGGCGCCGAAGCCGCCCATGGACAGCCCGCCGACGGCCCGGTGGGCGCGGTCGGTGCGGGTGCGCAGGTTGGCGTCGACGAACGGCAGGACCTGGGTGAGGTGGAAGGTCTCCCAGTTCTGGGCGCCGGCGGCGGTGTTCTGGTCGAGCCAGTCGGTGTACCAGCCGCGCAGGCCGCCGTCCGGGATGACGGTGATCATCGACTGGGCGGCGGTCAGCGCGGGGTAGGCCAGGGCCGGGTCGCTCGGGTTGTCCGAGGCGCCGTGCAGGAAGTACAGCACCGGGTAGCGCTTGTCCGGCCGCTGCGCGTAGTCGGCGGGCAGCAGGATGCGGATGGTGTGCGGCCCGGCGACCTTCGCCGTGGTGACGGTGATGACGAAGTTGGTGGCGGTGCCGGTGGCGGCGCCGACCTGGGTCAGCCCGAAGCCGTCGGTCAGCGGCGGCGGCGCGTCGGCGTCGGCCCGTACGGCGGCCTCGGCGCGTACGGCGGCCGCTGCGGGCGCCGCGGGTGCGGCGGAGGCCGCGGGCGTCGCGGCGAGCGGGAGCAGGCAGGCGGCCAGGGCGGCGAGTGCCGCGCGGGCGCGCCGGAGCCGGGCAGGGGGCATGGGCGTCCTCGACCTTCAGCGACCTTTGGCGATCTTCGGTGATCCTCGGCGATCTGACTGATCGCCGACAACTCTTGCCAGTGGCCCCGCCCCGACGCCAGGGCCCCCGGCGGCGCACCTGGGCCACTGGCGCATGTGCGCCGCAGGGGTGGGTAGGCTCCCCCGAGCCTGCCCTGGACATGACATGGTGGCGGGACACGATGACTGGGGGGCGTCGTGCACGACGTGCTGGAACCGGACTCCGAACGCGGCCGCGTCTACCACGGCCTGGTCGGCCGGCCACGGGCCCGCGTGCCCGAACTCGCCCGCGAGAGCGGCCTGGACGAGGACGCCGTCCTGGCCGTCCTGCGCGACCTCGCCGACGAGGGCGTCGCGGTGGCCTTCGACACCACCGACAGCGCCGACGACCGCGACCACGCCTGGGAGGCGCTGCCACCCGCCCGGGTCGTCGAAGCGGTGCTGCAGCACGACGCGCTGCGCCAGGCCACCGCCCGCCGGGCCGGCGCCGAACTGGAACGGCTCTACCGCTTCGCGCGGCGCGACACCGGCAGCTACGGCGCGCTGGAGGTGGTCGAGGACCCCGCCGAGGTGCTGGCCGCCAGCCGCCGCCTCCAACTCGCGGCCCGCCACCAGCTACGGGTCATCGACGTGCCGCCGTACTCCGGCAGCCCCGCCCACTACCTCGACCAGGAGGTGCTGCAACGGCGCCGGATGGCAGCGGGCGTCAACTACCGCGTGATCTACCAGGGTTGCGCGTTCCAGGACCCGGTGGTCGGGCCCAACATGGCCCGGATGATCGAGGCGGGGGAGCAGGCCCGCACCCTGGACGAGCCGCCGCTCAAACTCGCCATCGGCGACGACGACCTGGCCATCGTCACCCTGCCCGCCGACGACCGGCCGGGGGTGGTGTCGCTGCTGATCCGGCCCTCCGGACTGCTGAACGCGCTGACGGCGGTGTTCGAGACGCTGTGGCGCCTGGCGGTGCCCGCGTCGATGGCCGAGGTCGACCTGCGGGTCGACGAACGCGACCGGCGGATCCTGACGCTGATGGCGGGAGGTGCCACGGACGACGCCATCGCCCGCCGGCTGGGGCTGGGGCGGCGCACCGTGGTGCGCCGGGTGTCCACCCTGCTGGCGCATCTGGGCGCCACTACCCGGTTCCAGGCCGGGGTGCAGGCGGCCCGGCGGGGGTGGCTCTGACCGGTCGGCGGCGAAGTGCTGCTCGGCGCGGTTCGGCGCGAGAAGTCGGACCGGCCGACTTCTCGCGTGGGGGCGGGTGGTGCGCCTGCTCACCGGTCTCATCGCTTTCGAACAGCCGACTTTTCGTGCGGGGTGGGTGGTGCGGCGGGGGTGGTGTGAGTGGGGCGGCGGGTCTCGGGGGCCCTGGTGTGGTTCGGTGCGTGAGAAGTCGGGCCGGTCGACTTCTCACGTGGGGGTGGGTGGTGCGGCGGGGGGTGTTGTGACCCTGGGGTCGACTCGGGGTGCGGCGCCTTGGTGTGCTTTGGCGTGAGAAGTCGGACCGGCCGACTTCTCACGCGGGGGAGTGGCCGCGACGGCCGTCGGATCGGATCGGAGCGACTCGGCGATGCGGTGGCGTCCGGGCCGGGACGGCTACCCGGCCGTGTCCGCCCAGCTGATGCGGATCTCGCGGTCGCCGAGGGGGAGGGCGAGGACGGGGGCGTCGGCGAGGTCGCGGACGATGTCGCGCCGGGCGCAGGGGCCGGTGAGGCGGCGCTCCAGGACGTAGTGCTGGAAGCGGGACATGGGGAGGTGGCAGACCGAGGCCCAGATCCGTTCGAGGGCATCGGCGTTGAGGGTGTGGACGTCGGGCGGGCGGTGGCCCGGGACCTCCACGCGGATGTCGTGATCGGCCCTCACGCGGCCACCTCGCACCAGACGATCTTGCCGATCGGTTGGCGCGGGGAGCAACCCGTCTCCTTGGTCAGGGACTTGACGAGGTGCAGGCCGCGCCCGGCCTCGCCGTCGAGGGTGAGGGCGCGCAGGACGGGCCCGCGGTCCTGCCGGGCGTCGTGCACCTCGATGCGGAGGAACGTGGGGTCGAGGTGCAGGGAGAGGTAGATGCGGTGTCCCGGCGGCGTGCCGTGCAGGAGGGCGTTGGTGACGAGCTCCGAGACGATCAGGAGCCCCGAGTCGAGGTAGGGCTCCTCGTGAGGGGTGGAGGAGAGGAGCGAGGCGAGGAAGCGGCGCCCCTCGCCGGGGGCGCGGCGGCTGCGCGGCAGCCAGGTGGCGGAGGAGTGGGAGGACATGGCGAAGACACCTTCCAGGAACGGAGTTTGAAGCCATGTGGGTCGGGCGGAGGTATGGGGATGCCCGACGGAACGTCACCCAGGAGGCCTGAGTGGCTACGCGCTGTAGCATGCTATGCAATGGCGTCATTATGCAAGCGCACCATCACGCAATTGCGCGGACCGGCAAGATTCCTGTGATCCCGAGGGAGGTGGCAGACTGTGACCCGACGTCAACCAAGAGGGAGCGACGAGCGTGGACAGTCCAACCGTGCTACGCCGTAGGCTCGGCTCCGAGCTGCGACGATTGCGCGAACGGACCGGGCGTCAGGCCAAGTTCGTTGCGGACGAGCTCGGCTTCAGCGCAACCAAGGTGTCGCGGATCGAGTCGGGTCAGACGACTCTGAAGGAATCCGACGTTCGCGCGATGCTCGAACTGTATGGCGTCAGCGACGAGGCCGAGTTGCGGCAGTTCATCTCGCTGACTCGCCGCAGCACACAGCGCGGCTGGTGGCACGACTATGCGGACACGCTGCCGGACTGGTTCCAGACGTACGTAGGTCTGGAGGCCGACGCCGCGCGGATTCGCTCCTACGAGTCCGAGTTGATTCCTGGGCTGTTTCAGACCGCCGGCTACGCGCGCGAGGTATTTCGGACCTTCCGGTCGGAGCAGAACAGTGACCAAGCCATCGAACGACGGGTGAAGCTCAGGTTGCAACGCCAAGAGCTGATTCGGAATCCAGAACCACTCGCCGTACATGCTGTGCTCTCCGAGGCTGCCCTCCGGCGCGCGGTCGGTGGCTCTCAAGTCATGACGGAGCAGGTCGGCCACCTGGTCGAGACTGCACAACTGCCCAATATCACCGTCCAGGTGATTCCGTTCAGCGTGGGTGCTCACGCGGCGATGGGCACGAATTTCCGCATACTCTCCTTCGCGGAGGTGCCTGGCGAGGTTGTCTTCTGTGAGTCGGTCACCAGCAGCCTCTACATCGAGAAGGAGGCAGACATCATTCGGCACGAGACTGTCTTCAACCAACTAACGTCGTTGGCGATGACTCCGGAGGACTCCGTCTCCTGGATGCAGAAGCTGGTGACAGAAGGGTACGGAGCATGAACTGGCGCAAGAGCAGCTACAGCAACGCCTCTGGTGGCGACTGCGTCGAGGTTGCCGCGGAACTCCCCGTTACCTGGCGCAAGTCGAGCGCCAGCAACCCGAACGACAACTGCGTCGAAGTGGCCGACGGCATCACCGGCATGGTTCCGGTCCGGGACAGTAAGGACCCTGATGGTCCGGCTCTCGCCTTCACTGCCGAGGCGTGGCGGTCGTTCGTTGCGGGTATCCAGGCCCACGACTTCCCGGCCTGATCCTGAAGTGCCTTTTTTTCCGGGCGGCCTCGCGGAGCACGCGAGGCCGCCCGGTCTGCTTGCTCAAGCCATTTCTCCTTGGGGGAACGTCGCAGAGGAGTACGGCACATGAGAGATCGCCCCCGTGATGCCGTCCGGCGCAGGAGCACCCACAGCAATGGCCACGGCCACTGCGTCGTGGTGGCCGATGGCGTCACGGGCATGGTTCGGGTTCGGGACAGCAAGGATCCTCACGGCCCGGCTCTGAGCTTCACTGTCGAGGCGTGGCGGTCCTTCGTCATCGGCATCAGGGCGGGCGACTTTCCGGACCGTTCCCGAAGAGCTCTCGGGCGGCCCCGCGGAGTGCGCGGGGCCGCCCGGTGCTGTGCTGTGTGCTGCGGTTCGCAACCTCGGTGATGCCGTGGGCCTGTCGTCTCTCCCGCCGCCCTCACTGCCCCCTTGTGCGCAGGAAGTCGGACCCGCCGACTTCCTGCGCGACGTCGAGACCGGCGAAGGAACAGGTGGGGCACGGCCCAGGACTCTCGAACGAGGCCGTGCGAACTCCGGATCGGTCCTGACGCCCGCCCCGGCGGGACCCGGGGCAAGAGCGGCTCCCGCGTACCCGCGGGCACCTCGGTGGGCGAGCGATTCGTTCAAGACTCTGCCCCAACCACCCGCCCACACTGGCCCCATGACACCGAGCGACACCTTCACCCCCGCCGCCGGACGCTTCGCCCTCGGCCTGTACGACCCCATCGTTTCGCTCACCCGCGAACGCCTGTGGCGCAGCCTGCTGGCCATGCACGCCGCCCCCCGCCCCGGTGACGTCATCGTCGACGTCGGCTGCGGCACCGGCTCCTTCGCCGTCCTCCTCCACCGCGCCGAACCGCAGGCCACCGTCATCGGCGTCGACCCCGACCCCGCCGTGCTGCGCCTGGCCCGCCGCAAGGCCGCCGCGGCCGGCGCCGACCCCGACTTCCGCACCGGCATGGGCGACGCGGTGGCCGAGGTCGTCGGCGACGAAGCGGCCGACACCGTCGTCTCCAGCCTCGTCCTCCACCAGTGCCCCGTCCCGATGAAGCGGGCGATCCTCGCCGCCATGCACCGCACCCTGCGCCCCGGCGGCAAACTGGTGATCGCCGACTACGGGCGGCAGCGCACAGCGGCCATGCGCCTGGCCTTCCGGATCGTCCAGTTCGCCGACGGGAAGCAGGACACCCAGCCCAATGCCGACGGCATCCTGCCCCGCCTCATCGCCGAGGCGGGCTTCGAGGGCGTGCGCGAGACGGACACCGTCGCGACGGTGACCGGCTCGATGTCCCTCTACACCGCGCGCCGCCCCGCCTGAGCGGCCGTATCCCCGGCCGCACCCCCGGCCCCGCCCTCCGCCCCGCGCAGCGCGGGCAGCACCTGCGAGGGCGTCAGCCCGGTCAACTCCCGCATCCACCGCGTGAAATGGGCCTGGTCGGCGAACCCGCCCGCGAACGCCGCCTGCGCCGGCGAGTACCCCTCGCCGAGCGCCAGCGTCGCCCGGGACAGCCGTTGCCAACTGCGCCAGCGCGCCAGCGGCACCCCCAACTGCCGCTGTGCCAGGGCCCGCAGGCGCTGCGGGGACAGCCCGACGCGCGCGGCGAGGCCCTCCAGCGGTTGCTGGCCGTCGGCCAGCGCCGCCATGGCCGCACGCAGCCGCGGGTCCAGGCCGGTGGCGGGCAGCCCGCCGTCCGGCCGTACCTCCCGCTCGGTCAGGCCGTGCCACTGCGGGGCGACGGTGACCCCCTGCCCGCAGCCCGTGCGCAGCCGGTCGGCGAAGGCGCAGTGCGGGTCGACGTAGAAGGTCAGCACCTCCCGGGTCGGGGCCATCCGGTGGCGCACCATCGGCGGCACCACGAGCGCGGGACCGCGGTGGCGCCGCCCGGTGTCGTCCTCGATGGCCACCGTGCGGGCGGCGCCCGCGACGGCGACCTGGAAGGTGGTGTGCCGGTGGAAGGCGCTGTCGGCCAGCGGCCCCCGGTACAGCGCGTACCCGGGGCCGACGGCGAACCGCGGGCCGGTCCCGCTGCCGCTGCTCACCGGTCCGCCTCCCTGACCTGAGCGGCCAGGCGGACGGCGGCGTACGGTACGGCGGCCAGGCCGAGCAGGGCCAGCACGATCCAGAACGGGACCGCCGCCGGGCTCGGGCGGCCGGTGACCATCCGCCCGCCGTCCTCCAGCCAGACCCGGACCTCATGGCCGTCCGGGTAGGGCTCGTCGACCGGGCGCTCCTCGCTGAACTCCTGTCCGTCCACGCTCCAACGGTAGGTGCAGCCGTACGTCTTCGAGCCCAGACCGCCGCCCTCCACCGGCCGCTGGCCGGTCGCCCGGCAGTGCGTCACCACCGCCGCGCCGCTGCGCGGCTCGTGCGCCCGCACCTGGGCGGTGTGGACGGCCTGGGCCGTCGCGAACGCCGTCCCCCAGGCGGCTGCGAGCAGCACCACCGCCCACGCGCGGACCGCCGCGTCCCCGCCGGCGCGGCGCGCCCGCCGGTCCGCCCGTCGGCCCGGCCGGACCGAGGCGGCCGCGCCCACTGCCAGTGCGGCGGCGCACAGCCACAGCGGCCCCGCGCCCACCGGCCGGTCCAGCGACCACGCCCACACCACCGGTGCTCCGGCGGCGGCCGGCGCCGCGAGCGCCACCACGGCCGGCCACGCCCGCCGGCGGCCGGCTTCCCCCCTCGTCACGGCACGTCCCCCCTTTTCCCCGTCCTTCTCCCGGTCCTTGCCCGTTCTTGACGCCGCCCCGACCCCGCGGGCGCGCCTTCGTGCCGAGCGGTGACGGGACCGCGACATCGTCACGGGCCGCCGGGACGGGAGGAGGCCGTGTTCGAATCGATGTGTCGACACAGTGTCATCACCGCAGGACAGCGCCCATTGCGGTTCGATCACGGCGTGTCCGATTCGTCGAACATTGGGGGAAAGTGTGACGGTTAACTGTTTTGGCAGCGGTGTCGGCGGCCTCTCATAATTCCTGCCGACACGCGTGACGGAATTCCCGGAGAACCCGCTGGGGCAGTGGCGCCCGCGAGGGGCCCGCGCGTGGGATTCCGCATTCTTCCTGGGGGGATTTCCTTGCCCGAGCCTGAGCCCGAGAACGAGGGCGCCGCCGCCGCACCTCCGGCACCGGCCGAGCCGGCCGCTGCGCCCGCACCGGAGCCGGCAACGCAGCCGGCCCCGCGCCGGCTGCCGCGCGCCGTCGGCGTCGCGCTGGCCACCGCCGGCCTGCTCGCGGTCACCGCGGCCAGCGCCGCGGTGACCGTCGCCGTCGGCAAGCCCGCCGCCCGCTCGGCCGCCGCCGCCCCCGCCCCGTCGAGGGTGGTCGCGAGCGCGAGCGCCAGTGCCACCGCGAGTGCCACCGCGTCCGCGACGCCCTCGGCCGCGCCCGTCCCGGTGCCCACCGCCGCCCCGGCCGAACCCGCCCCCGCCAGCACCGTCAAGGGCACGGTCAAGAACGGCCAGCACGACGGCGACCTGCGCTACTTCCTGCTCCCCCTCCCGGCCGGCGGCGAGTCCTACGGTCCCGCGGACGGGATGACCATGACCAACGACGACGTCGCCGCGCTCTTCGGCAAGCAGGACGGCATCATGGACATCCTCGGCTCGTACGGCTACAGGAGCGGCGCGACCCGGACGTACCGGACCGCCGACGGCAAGGCCGAAGTCACCGTCACCCTGCTGAAGTTCGGCTCCACCGCGGCGGCACGCGACTTCGTCAAGGGCTACGAGGTCAAGTCGCTGAGCCCGTTCGACATCGACGGCGACCCGGGCGGCCACGGCTACCTGCAGGCCCCCAAGCAGCAGGCCTACACCGGATCGATGAGCGGCATCTCCAGCCAGGGCGACGTGCAGTACACGGTCGACGTCGACGTGAAGGGGACGCCCGACAAGGCGCTGCTGAACGAGCTGATGAAGCGCCAGCGCGAGTGGCTCACCACCGGCGGCTGAGCCCGGCTCCGCCCGCCCGCCCGACGCCACCCCTTCCTCTTCCCCCTTCTCTGGAGCCACTTCCGTGACCACCGAACCCGCGGAGCCGGCGCCCGCCGTGCCCGCCGCGTCCGCGGCCGCTGTTCCGCCGCCGCCCGCCGCCCCGCCCGCCGCGCCCGCTGCGCCGCCCGTCGCGCCGGAGCACGGCGTCCCCGCCGTCCCCGCCGTCCCCGCCGAGCCGTTCGCGGCCGAAGCCCCGCCCGCCCCGCGCGCCCCGCGCCGCCCCCGCCCCGTGCTGCTGGGCGCCTGCGCCCTGGTGCTGGGCACCCTGGTCGGCGGCGGCGTCGGCTACGCCGTGCAGGCCCAGCGCCCGCCCACGCCGCTGCCGCCGCTCCAGGTCGCCCACCCGTCCTACCCGGCCGGCACGGTCGACCCGGCCGCCCTCGCCGCCGAGCAGCCCAAGCCGCTGGCCATCGACGGCGATCTGACCAAGCTGCTGATCACCGCCCCCGAGGGCAGCGCCCCCTGGGCGGACTTCGCGGACAAGCCGAGCTGGGTCTCGATCGGCGAACTCGCCGAGGAGAACGGCGACGAGGTCGCCACCTTCAAGGACCTCGCCTCCAACGGCTTCCGCCGCGCGGCCGAGGTGGCCTGGAAGAAGGACGACGTCCGCTACCGCATCACGCTGACCCAGTTCACCGCGGACCACGCGGACCAGGTGCGCTCCGTCACCTGGCCGGCGTTCGCCGACGGCGCTCCCGGCGGCTACAAGGTGGACGCCGCGCCGCACCACTGGGCCGACAGCAACGAGCAGTACTACTTCGGCGAGGCCGTCGCCAAGCGCGGCCCGCTGGAGATGAAGGTCGAGGTCTTCGGCCCCCAGCCGGTGAACCCCGACACCCTCAAGGACCTCGCCAAGCGGCAGTGGGAGCGGCTGGTATGAACGACGACACCGTGACCGCCGCCGCCCCGGGCGCGCCCGAGCCGGCGCCCGGCGCCCCGTCCGCCCTGACCGGCCCGCCCATCGGGTCCGTGCCGCCCGGCGGGTCCGTTCCGCCGCTCGGATCCGTCGATCCCGCCGCGCCCGCCGCGCCCGGCGTTCCGGCCGGCCCGAGTCCCGCCTCCCGCCGCCTGCTGCGCGCGGGCGCCGCGACGGCCGCGGCCGCGCTGGTCGGCGTGGTCATCGGCGTCGGCATCATCAAGACCCGGTACGACGACCCCGCACCGGTCACCGCCGCCGCCCCGTCCACCGGTCCCACCCCCACCGCGACCGCCACGCCGTACGGCGCCAAGTCCAACGGCAGCCACTTCGGCTCGCTGCGCGACCTGCTGCTGCCCGTCCCGGCGGGCTACCAGCCCGGCCCGGACGACGGCGGCTACGGCAACGACACCGAGCTGGGCGGCGAGCAGCTGGCCGCCGAGCTGGACGCCGACCTCCAGCAGCTCCCCAAGGAGAAGCGCGACAAGATGCGCTCCTACTGGGAGAGCATGCACGTCAAGGCCACCGGCGTGCGCACCTACCGCGCCGACGGGGACGACCTGGTGATCGGCCTGAAGCTGCGCCAGTTCAACCAGCAGGAAGTGCAGCGGATCAACGAGTACACCGCGGTCTTCACCGGCGACACCGGACTGTTCCGGATCGGCCCGGCGATCCCCGGCCACCCCGAGGCGCACTGCTACCTGATGCCGGCGCCGCCGTCCGCGCCGATCGACTACCTGGAGTGCTCGGCCGCCGAGGGCGACCTCCTGGTGATCATGAGCGCCGAGGGCGTGGCACCGCTGCCCAAGGACAGGATCGTCGCCCTCTTCACCGCCCAGCTCGACCGCCTCGCCCGCCCGGGAGCGTCCGTATGACCGACCACGCCACCCCGCCGCCCGCGCCCGAGAGCGCGCCCGCGCCCGGGAACGTCCCGGCGCCCGCGCCCGCGCCCGAGAGCGTGTCCGCGAACGCACCGCAGAACGCCCCCGCGAACGCGCCGGATCCGCTCCTGGCGGCGCTCGCCGCGCCCGTCGCCGTCCCCGAGGACCCGGCCGTCCTCGCGGAGCGGGAGGCCCGCCGGGCCCTGCGCCGCAAGGCCGCGGTGCGCTGGGGCGGCGCCGCCCTGGTGTTCGTCCTCGCCGGCACCGGCACCGCCCTGGCCGTCACCGCGCCCGAGCGCACCGACCTGCCGGGCCTGGCCACCGCGAGCGACGGCCGGTACACCTTCGCGCCGCTGACCCTGCCGCCGCTGCCGGCCGGCAAGGGGGCCCCGGACGACAAGGGCAAGTCCCTGCACCACGCGGACCTGCGCCACCTGCTGCTGCCCGCGCCCAAGGAGGCCGGCGGTTCGCTGACCCCGCCCGTCTTCCCGGCCCCCGGTGCCGGTGCCGCCCCCTCGGGGTCGCCCACCGCCTCGGGGTCGCCGACCGCCTCCCCGGCGCCCTCGGCCTCCGCCGGCGCGCCCGCGCCCGGCTCCGGGTTCGGCCAGTGGGTGCCCTGCGACGCGCTCGCCGAGGACCAGCAGGACCCGGTCAAGGTGCGCGTCCTGCTGCTGGAGGACGCCTGCCGCGCGGCCACCGTCCGGGAGTGGACGGCCTCCGACGGCACCCGCACCCAGATCCGGCTGCTGCGCTTCGGCTCCGTGCGGGAGTCCTGGGAGGCCTTCGCCGACCTGCGCTCCAAGGGCCGCCCCAAGGCTGCCGCCGACACCAGGAGCACCCCCCACGACGACTGGGACACCCTCGACGGCATGAGCCTGACCACCGTGGAGTCCACCGCGGCCGGCGCCAAGGGCGCCCCCACCGCCCGCGTCGCCTACCTCTCCGCCGCCGACGTCCTCGCCGTCGTCACCATGACCAACCCCGCCGGCGTGCCCACCGCGCCGTTCCGGCAGGTCGTCACCCTCCAGGCGGACCTGCTGTCCTGACTCCGCCTCAGCGGTCGGGCCGGTTCCCCCCGGGGAGCCGGCCCGGCCGTCTTCCCCGCGCGCCTTCTGGGACAGGATCGGGATATTTCCCGCACCGGCCCGTGAACGACCCCCGCGTACGGTGATCACGCATCGGAGAACGCACCGCCGAGAATCGACAGCAGGAGAACCCATGCGCACGCGCCGCCTCGTCCTCACCGCCGCCGCCGTCGCGGCGATCGCCGCCACCGCCACGGCCTGCGGACCGGACAACAGCGACACGAGCGCCGCTCCCGCCGCCACCGGCCCCGCGGCCACCGGCCCCGCGGCACCCGCCGCCGCGCCCACCACGGCCGCCCCGGCCGGGGCCGCGCCGACGAAGACCGCCCCGCCCAAGTCCTCCCCGGCCCCCTCCGCCCCCGCCGCCGACAAGAGCGGGTACGGCCAGGCCTGCGGCGCCAACGACCTGGACTTCACCGCGAAGACCGAAACCCAGGCCGGCGGCTACATCCTGATCAGCGCCAAGGCCAAGCAGGGCATCACCTGCACGCTCCCCGGCACCCACCCCGTCATCGCGTTCGGCTCCGGCGGCATCGAGGCCGGGCCCTTCGAGCACGGCACCGGGGAGTCGATCACCCTGAGCGGCGCCAAGACCGCCTACGCGGGCATCATGGCCAAGACCACCAAGGGCAACCAGGCCGTCCAGTACACCGACGTCATCATCGGCATCGGCACCCCCGACCCGAACCCGGCGAGCGTCCCCGTCGGCACCACCCCGGTCGACAAGCCGGTCGTCACCAACTGGCACACCCTGCCCAAGGATGCCGTCCCCGCGAACTGACGCCACGTCACATGCGCGATGGTGAAAGCCGGATGACGGCGGAATGCCGACGGCCGTCGGTGTGCCGACGGCGCGGCCCGGCACCTTGGAAGAGGACCTGCCCCACCTCTTCCGAGGAGCGCACATGACGATCACCATCCGGCCGGGAAGCACCGTGATGTTCACCGGCGACTCGATCACCGACGGCCGGCGCCGGGAGAGCGAGGACGGCCTCGGAACCGGCTACCCGCTGCTCGTCGCCGGCGAGTGGGGCCACCGCCACCCGGACCGGCCGGTGACCTGGCTGAACACCGCGAACGCCGGCGACAAGGCGATGGACCTGGAGGCCCGCTGGCGCACGGACGTGCTCGACGCGCGCCCGGACGTGGTGTCGATCCTCGTCGGGGTCAACGACACGGGCTGGCACACCCTCGACCCGAAGGGGTACCCGATCCCCGCGGAGCGCTTCGAGGCGACCTACGACCGCCTGCTCGCGCCCCTCGCCGAGGCGGGCACCCGACTGCTCCTCATCGAGCCGTTCCTCGTGCCGATCCGCGGCGTCGTCGAGGCCGGCGACGCGGTGCCCGTCGGCGAGAAGGAACGCGAGCAGTGGCGCGCCGACCTGGACCCGAAGATCCAGGCCGTGCGCAGGCTCGCCCGCCGGTACGGCGCCCAACTGCTCGCCGCCGACGGCAGGTTCGCCGAACTCGGCGCGACGGCCCGACCGGAGCACTGGTCCGCGGACGGCGTCCACCCGACCCCGGCCGGTCACGCCGCACTCGCGGCCGCCTGGCTGCGCCTGGTCGCCTGACCGGGCCGGGGGGCACCGTCCCGGCCCGGCCGCCGGGCCCCTGCCGTCACCCCTGCAGCCTCGCCGCCACCGGGCGGTGGTCGCTGGGGGTGGCGGGAAGGGTCCAGGTGTCGGTGGCGGCAAGGCCGCGGGTGAGCACGTGGTCGATGCGGACCAGGGGGAACGCGGCCGGCCAGCTGAAGCCGAAGCCGCCGCGGGCCGGGGTGAGACGGCGGGCCAGCGGGGCCAGAGCGCGGTCGTCGGCGGCGGTGTTGAGGTCGCCCAGCAGCACGACCCGGCGCAGCGGTTCGGCGTCCAGGGCCCCGGCGAGGGCGGCGATGTCGCGGTCGCGGTGCGCGGTGGCGAAGCCGGAGAAGGTCGTGCGCACCGAGGCCAGGTGGGCGACGTACACCGCCAACGGCCCGCCCGGGGTGTTGACTTCGGCCCGCAGGGAGCGGTTCCAGCCGGGGTCGATGATCAGCCGCCGGGACTCCGTCACCGGGTAGCGGCTCCACAGGGCGACGGTGCCGGTGCGGGCGTGGTGGGGCAGGGCTCGGTCCAGCACGCTCCGGTAGGCGGGCAGGGCCGCGTCGGTGACCTCCTCCAGCGCGACGAGGTCCGGGTCGGCGGCGAGCAGCGCGCGGGCGGTGCCGGCCGGGTCCCGGTTGGCGGCGTTCACGTTGTGGGTGACCACCGTCAGGCCCGGCCCGCCGGCCCCGCCCGCCGGGGCCCCGCCGGACAGCAGCAGCGGCCCGAACACCACCGCCCACACCGCCACCAGCACCCCGCCCGCGCAGGCCGCCGCCGGGGCCCGGCGCAGCGCCGCGCACAGCAGCGCCGCCACCGCCACCAGGCCGCTCCACGGCAGGGCGCTCTCCCACAGGCTGCCCAGGCCCACGCCGAGCTCCGGCACCAGCCGGTGGCCGCCCAGGGCGAGCGCGGTGAGCAGCCCGAGCGCGGCGGGCACGCGCCCGCGCCGCCAGCGGGGCACGGCCCGCCACGCGGGCGCGGCTCCCCGCCCCGGTGCGCCCGGCCCCCTCGACGCGAGGAGCCGCTTCAGTGCGGCCGGCCACCTCGGTGCGGCCGGCCACGTCGGCGCGGCCCGTCGCCGCCGCTCCGGCGTCCCGGGCCGGGCGGGCGTCCCGGTCGGTGCGGGAGTCCCGGGTGTTTCGGACGGCGCGGAGGACGTCACGGCGCGCCCCCTCACCCTGCGGCGTCCGGCAGCGGAGCCGGGCAGGTCCCGCCCGGCCGGGTGAGCAGTTCGAAGTGCCAGATCTCGTTGGCGTACACCTGGCACAGCCCGTACCGGGCGCCGTGCTGGATCAGCCAGTAGTCGGCGCTGGTCGGGCCGACGTCCACCGCCTTGCCGGAGACGTGCGCGGACTTCTCCGGCGTGTTGACGAACTTGCGGGCCTGCTCCAGGCTCCCGTACTTGACCACCCCCCGGTCCAGCAGCCGCTGCTGGTAGGCCTTGCTGCGCCAGCCGGAGGTGACGGTCATCTCGATGCCCTGGGCCCGGGCGTCGCCGGCCGCCCGCTGCAGGGCCTCGCGCAGCGGCCCGTCCAGGTTGCCCACGGCCGGGGAGCCGGTGTCGGAGGGGCTCAGCGTCCTGCCGTCCGGGATCTCCCCGTCCGCCTCGGCCTCCGTCGTGACGGGCGAGGCGGTGACGGGCGAGGTGGTGACGGTGGCCGCCAGGGTGCGCAGTACCGCCTCGGTGCCCGGCGGGTCGGCGGCGGCGCACGCCCCGGCCAGGGTCAGCACCGCCGTCGCGGCGGCGCCCGCGGCCAGCCGCCGCCGTCCGCTCCGCGCCGCCGTGCCCGTGCTGGTCCCCGTCTCCGTCGGGGTGTCCGTCGTGTCCATTCCTGCCTCCCGGTGTTGCTCGTCCGTTGCCGGACCATTGGAGGAGAACCGGTGTTGCGAGGACGTCTGCGCAGGCCGATACGTTTTCGATAGGTCCCATCGGGTCCAATGGGTACGAACAGCGGAGAGCAGGGAGAACGGCACGTGCGGGTCCTGGTGGTGGAGGACGAGATCTACCTCGCGGAGGCGGTCCAGGCGGGCCTGCGGCTGGAGGCGATCGCCTGCGACATCGTCACCGACGGCGACGCGGCGCTGGAGCGCCTGGCCGTCCACAGCTACGACGTCGTCGTCCTCGACCGCGACATCCCCGGCACCCACGGCGACGACGTCTGCCGCAGCATCGTCCGCAGCGGCCTCGGCTGCCGGGTGCTGATGCTCACCGCCGCCGCCCGCCTGAACGAGAAGGTCGCCGGCTTCGAACTCGGCGCCGACGACTACCTCACCAAGCCCTTCGACCTCGCCGAACTCGTCGTACGGCTGCGCTCGCTGGCCCGCCGCCCCGCCCAGGCCGCCCCGCCCGTCCTGGAGTACGCCGGGCTGCGCCTGGACCCCTTCCGCCGGGAGGTCTACCGGGACGGCCGCTACGTGGGCCTGTCCCGCAAGCAGTTCGCCGTCCTGGAGGTCCTGATGGCGGCGCGCGGCGGCGTCATCAGCGCCGAGGACCTGCTGGAACGCGCCTGGGACGAGAACGCCGACCCCTTCACCAACGCCGTCCGCATCACCATCTCCGGCCTGCGCAAACGCCTCGGCGACCCGTGGGTGATCCAGACCGTGCCGGGCGTGGGCTACCGCCTCACCGACCCCTCCACCGACCCCGGCCAGGAAGGCACCCCGCGGTGAACCCCGACCCCGGCTCCGACCCCTCCGACCCCGGCCGCCGTACCGGCGGACGCCGCACCGGAAGCCGACCGCGCCGCCTGACCGCCCGGATGCGCCTGACCCTCAGCTACACCCTCTTCGCCGTCACCGCCGGCCTCCTCTCCCTCGCCGTGGTCTACGTCGGCATGCGCTACGTCCCCAACTACCCCCTCACCTCCTCCAACCCGCGCTACCGCTCCGACGCCCCCTCCCGCCAGGAGATCCTGGACTCGCTGCTCAGGGCCAGCGGCTACGCCCTGGCCCTGCTGACCGCCGTCGGCCTGATCGGCGGCTGGCTGATCGCCGGCCGGGTGCTGCGCCCGCTGCAGGACATCACCCGCGCCGCCCACCGCGCCGCGAGCGGGGCCCTGGAACACCGCATCGCCCTCACCGGGCCGCGCGACGAGTTCACCGACCTCTCCGACGCCTTCGACGAGATGCTGGCGCGCCTCCAGCGCTCCTTCGAGGCCCAGCAGCGCTTCGCCGCCAACGCCTCCCACGAACTGCGCACCCCGCTCGCGATCACCCGCACCATGCTCCAGGTCGCCGCCGCCGACCCGGCCGGCCAGGACTGGGGCCGCCTCGTCACCCGCCTCCAGGACACCAACCAGCGCGGCATCGAGATCAGCGAGGCCCTGCTCCAGCTCGCCGACCTCGGCCACGCCCCGCCCGACCTCGCCCCCACCGACCTCGCCGCCGCCACCGGCGAGGCGCTGGCCGCCGTCCGCGACGAGGCCGAGGCCTTCGGTGTCACCCTCACCGCCGACCTGCGCCCCGCCCCGACCACCGGCAACCCCGTCCTGCTGCGCCAGGCGGCCGTCAACCTGCTGCACAACGCGCTGCGGCACAACCTGCCGCCCGGCGCCGGCGGGCGGGTCACCGTCGCCACCGGGGCCGACCCCGAACGGCCCGGCCGGGTGCACCTGACCGTCACCAACACCGGCCCGCGGCTGACCGAGGAGGCCGTGGCCACCTTCACCGAACCGTTCCTGCGCGGACGCGGGCGCACCGCAGGGACCGACCCGGCCCGCCGCGGCCACGGCCTGGGCCTGGCGATCGTCGCCGCCGTCACCGAGGCCCACCACGGCGAACTCCACCTCGCCCCCGAACCGGCCGGCGGCCTGCGGGCGACCCTCACCCTGCCCGGCCCGGCCGCCGACCGGGAACGGCCCGCCCCGCGCGCAGCCGGATGACCGGAAAAAAGATTCCTCCGTCCGCCCGTCACATCCCCGGGCCGGGATCCGTCGGTGAGGTGACAGCGACCGACAGCCGGAAGGACCCCGCCGTGCTCACCGACCTCATGTACGTGACGCTCTACGTCACCGACCAGGACCGCGCCCTGACGTTCTACACGGAGCAACTCGGCCTGGAGAAGCGCATCGACTTCCCCAACCCCGGCGGACGCTTCCTCACCGTCGGCGTCCCCGGCACCCCGGTCGAACTCCTCCTGTGGGCGCACCCCGCCGGCGCGGGCCGGCCGGACGGGCCGGACGGGACGCCCGGCCCGGTCATCCTCGAATCGGACGACCTGCGGGCCGACTTCCGGGTGTTCCGCGACCGCGGGGTGGTCTTCGACCTGCCGGAGCCGGAGGACTACGGATTCGGGGTCCGCATCGAGACGGCGGACCCGGACGGCAACCGCATCTCGCTGCGCCAGCGCCGCCGTCCGGACCAGGCCGACGGCTGACCCTCCGCGGCCGGCCGGTGGCGGGTCACGGCCCACCGGGCGGGGTGAAGCCGAGGGAGGTCAGGAGGGCGACCGGGCCGCGGTAGTGCTCGGGGAGCTCCCGGTACAGGTCGAGGGCGGCAGCCCAGGCGTGCCGCAGGCACCAGGCGTACCAGCGGCGCCGGGCGAGGCCGCGGGAGTGCTCGCTCTCCTGCAGCGCGGCCCGCTCGGCGGCGAACAGCCGGACCAGGTCGTGGAAGCGGTAGCGGCCGGCGGAGTGCTCGGCGAGGAGGTGGACGTTGGCCTCGGCACCGGCCGTGATCCGGGACGGCAATCGTGGGCGCGGTCCGACCGTACGAAGGGCGGTTCCTGCCCCTCGACGGGTGGTTCAGGGATACGGCCGGTGGTCGTCGCGGTGGGCGGTGCCGCCGCCTTCGGGGCGCCGGGAGCGGCTGTGCCGGGACAGGGTCCAGGTCTGCGGTGCGCGCGGCAGCCGGCGGTTGCGGGCTGGCATGCGCCCGAGGATGGCAGACGCCCCGACGGAAGCGCATGCGCGTTTCGCCCCGGGGCCTTTCGGGCGGGCCGGGCTCAGGCGGGGCCGGGGAAGCGGTCGATGTTGTGCTCCACCCAGGTGCGCAGGTGCGCCAGCGGGACGCAGGCGTCCGCGCCCAGTGCGGTGAGGCTGTACTCGACCCGCGGGGGGACCTCGGCGTGGATCTCGCGGTCGACCAGGCCGTGCTCCTCCAGCCGGCGCAGGGTCTGGGTGAGCACCTTGGGGCTGACGCCCTGCAGGCGGGTGCGCAGCGCGCCGAAGCGTTGCGGGCCGTCCTCCAGGGCGCCCAGCGCGAGGGCGCTCCACTTGTTGGCCAGCAGGTCGAGCATGTCGCGGCAGGGGCAGGCCGCGGCGTAGACGGACCTGGGGTCGGTGCAGTCGGGGGCGTGGGTCTTCGCCGTACGGGTCGTTGTCACCCGCCGATGGTACCCATCGGGTACTGCTTCGGTACCCGATGGGTACCAATGGTCCTTGCGGGTAACCACTACCCCTCGCATACCGTCGCCGACGTGCCCGGACGGCAATGCGCCGCCCACCCCTTCCGACGAGGAGACCCCTGATGCCCGAGACGACCACGACCCCCGGGACGGCCGCGATCCCCGCGACGATGCCCGCCGTCGCCTACCGCAGGAGCCTGCCGGTCGACGACCCGCAGAGCCTGCTCGACGTCGAGCTGCCCGTGCCCCGGCCGGGCCCGCGCGACCTGCTGGTGCGGGTGGAGGCGGTGGCCGTCAACCCGGTGGACCACAAGGTCCGGCAGAACGCCGACCCGGGCGGTGAGCCGCGGGTGCTGGGCTGGGACGCGTCCGGCACCGTGGTCGCGGTCGGCCCGCAGGTGGAACTCTTCGAGGTCGGCGACGAGGTGTACTACGCCGGCGCCCTGGAGCGGCCCGGCACCAACTCCCGCTACCACGCGGTGGACGAGCGCCTGGTCGGCCACAAGCCGGCCACCCTCTCCCACGCCGGGGCCGCCGCGCTGCCGCTGACCGCGCTGACCGCCTGGGAGGGCCTCTTCGAACGCCTCGGCCTGGGCACCGGCGGCCCGGAGCAGGGCGGCACCCTGCTGGTGACCGCCGCTGCGGGCGGTGTCGGCTCCCTCGTCACCCAGCTCGCCCGTGCCCTCACCGGCCTGACCGTGATCGGCACCGCGTCCCGCCCGGAGTCGGCCGACTTCGCCCGCCGCATGGGCGCCGACCACGTGATCGACCACACGCGCCCGCTCGGCCCGCAGCTGGCGAAGGCCGCCCCCGGCGGCCTCGACCACGTCTTCAGCACCGTCGCCACCGACCGCAACCTCGCCGCCTACGCCGAGGCCCTGAACCCCTTCGGCGGCATCGTCGCCATCGACGACTTCGACTCCCTGGACATCGGCGTCCTCAAGGGCAAGAGCATCTCCTTCCACTGGGAGTTCATGTTCACCCGCTCCCTGCACGCCACCGCCGACCAGGCGGTGCAGCACCGGATCCTCGACCGGGTCGCGCGCCTGGTGGACGCGGGCGTCCTGACCACCACCGCCACCCGCGACCTCGGCCCCGTCAACGCCGCCAACCTCCGGGCGGCCCACCGCCTCCAGGAGTCCGGTGCGGCGATCGGCAAGACGACCCTGACCGGGTTCTGAGCCGGTGTCCCGGCCGACGGTCCGGTGAAGGTCTGCCAAGCTGCTTCGGTGCTCGAATTTCGTCTCTGGCTCGCCGCACTCCCGGGACCCGTACCCGAGGCCGAAGCCCGCAGCCACTGGAACCTGAAGGACCTTCCCACCCCGAACCTCGACGGGGCGCTGAGGCGCGCGGACTACGTCTACGTCGGCGCCTGGCACGAGGGCCATCTGTCGGACGAGCCGCAGTCCGGCCGCTGCCCCGCCGTCAGGATCTTCGACTGGTTGTTCTACCGCGGGACCATCGACCGCTACCGGGCGCCGCTTCTCGACGCCCGGTTGCGGGACGAACTCATCGGGCTCCTCCAGCCCCGCCCGGGCGACCTGCCGGCGGAGTCCACCGATGCGGAGGCGATCGCCGCGTTTCTCACGGCGCACCTCGGCCGGCACCTGCTGCCCGAGGAAGCACCACCGGCCACGGCCTGACACGCCGACGGGCCCGACTGCCGCTCAGCCGACCGACCGGTCCTCCTGCCCGTCCGTCACGACCGGCAGGAGGCCGCGCTCGCCGAACACCTTCTTGGCGACGAAGGTCGCGTTCAGCGCCTTCGGGAACCCGCAGTAGACGGCGGAGTGCAGCAGCGCCTCGACGATCTCCTGCGGCGTGAGCCCGACGTTCAGCGAGGCGTTGACGTGGACCTCCAGCTGCGGTTCGCACCCGCCGAGCGCGGTGAGCATGCCCAGGGTGACCAACTGCCGTTCGCGCGGCGCCAGCCCGGGACGGCTGTAGATCTCCCCGAACCCCCACGCGACCACCTGGTGCCCGAGCTCGGGGCTCACCTCGCCCAGCGACTCCACCACCCGCCGCCCGGCCTCGCCGTCGATCCGGTCGAGCACCGCGGCCCCGTGCGCGAAACGCTCCCGGCGGACCTCGGCCTCACTCGCGGACATGCTCATCTGCGCTGCTCCTCTCCCGTTTCCCGGCCGCCGACCACCGGCGCCGGCGACCACGGAAGGAACCGTAGAACTTGGAGTGCACTCCAACTCAAGTCCGCCACGCAACTCCACCTCCACAGGAAGATTTGCGGCCCGGACCCCCTGAAATGGCATCACCCCGCCCTGCCCGGGCCGAAAGATTTCCTGCGGACACGCGGTCCGGCGGGACGGCGCCGTGTACCGGGGTAGCGTTGCCCGTCCGTTCCCGGCGGCCGCGGCCCCGGGCTTCGCGAGATGGAGCAGCCGTGTCCTCGAACGTCTTCCGCAGCGGCATCGGACAGCTGCTCCCCGATCAGGGGCCCGACGGGCTGAGGGTCTGGAGCGTGGCCCGGGCGCCGAGGAGTGCGCTGTACGGCGCCCCCGTCGAGGCCACCATCCTGCTCGAAGGCACCGACGACCTCGACCGGGCCGATCTTCCCCTGGTCGGCGAGGTGCTCGGCAGGGTCGACCACTACATCGGGACGGGGATCCGCTTCGTGCGCGAGCAGGTGGAGGCCGACCCGGCCTTCTTCGGCCTCACCGAAGCGCAGGCGCAGCCCTACCGCGGCCTGCCCGTCGCGGAGTTCCCACTGGACTGCCCGCAGCTCAACTTCTACCTCGACGAGTGGCACCTGCGTTTCGCCGAGGGACGCCTGCCGATCTGCGACCCCTACGGCCTCGCGGTGGTGTTCGACGGCCAACGGCCGGTGAGGGTGGAGGACTTGAGCGACGCCACGGCCGTGGACGACGAAGGCGCCGACGGCTCGCGGCGACAGGGGGCCTGAACAGCCCCCCGGTGCCCGCGTGGGGCCCGGGGAGCCGACCGGATCGGCTCCCCGCCCCACGCGCGCATGCGGGCGTCAGGCGCGGTGGTACGGGGCGGGGGTGGCGACCTCGCCGCCGAGGGTGGCGGCGGCGTGGCGGGCCCAGTAGGGGTCGCGCAGCAGTTCGCGGCCGATCAGGACGGCGTCGGCACGGCCGTCGGTGAGGATGGCCTGGGCCTGGGCGGGGTCGGTGATCAGGCCGACGGCGGCCACCGGCAGGTCGGTCTCGCGGCGCACGGCCTCGGCGAAGGGCACCTGGAAGCCGGGCCCGGCCTCGATCCGGGCGTCGGGGACGATGCCGCCGGTGGAGACGTCGAGCAGGTCGACGCCGTGGGCCCGGAGCTCCTTGGCGAGGCGGACGGTGTCCTGCGAGGTCCAGCCCTCGCGGCCGTCCTGAGGGTTCTCGGTGATCCAGTCGGTCGCGGAGACGCGGAAGAAGACCGGCAGGTCCTCGGGCCACACCGAGCGGACGGCGTCGACGACCTCCAGCGCGAAGCGGATGCGGCCCTCGTAGGAGCCGCCGTAGCCGTCGGTGCGGTGGTTGGACGCGGGGGAGAGGAACTGGTGGACCAGGTAGCCGTGGGCGCCGTGGACCTCGGCGACCTGGAAGCCGGCGTCGAGCGCGCGCCGGGCGGCGTCGGCGAACTGCCGCACGATCTCGCCGATCTGCTCCTCGGTCAGCTCGTCCGGGGTGGTGTGGGCGGGGGAGAAGGCGTCGGCGCTGGGGCCGACCGGGGTCCAGCCGTGCTCCTCGTCCGGGGTGACGGGGCGTCCGCGGTCGATCCAGGTGCGCTCGGTGGAGGCCTTGCGCCCGGCGTGGGCGAGCTGGATGGCGGGGACGGTGCCCTGGCTCTTCAGGAAGTCGGTGATCCGGCGGAAGGCCGTGACCTGCTCGTCGTTCCAGATGCCGAGGTCGTACGGGCTGATGCGTCCTTCGGGGCTGACCGCGGTGGCCTCCGTGATGATCAGCCCGGTGCCGCCGGCGGCGCGGGCCGCGAGGTGGGTGAAGTGCCAGTCGGTGGGTACGCCGGCCGCGTCCCCGTTCGGGGCGGCGCTGTACTGGCACATCGCCGGCATCCAGATGCGGTTGGGGACGGTCAGCGACCGCAGGGTGAGCGGGGCGAAGAGAGAGGTGCTCATGTCGGACTCCCGGTGGGTCGGGCCGGCGCCAGGACGCGGAGGCGAATCAAGGGTTGGTGTGCAACTTTTGCAGCTGCATTTACATTCGCAAACAATAGTTGCGCACGCAGGGACTTGCAAGAGTTCTCCGCCGGGCCGGCCCCGCCCCGGGGTCGGGGCGGGGCCGGCGGAAAACCCGTTGGCTTCGGCCGCCGGGCCCGCGATACTCACCCACCGGCGCCGCGCACGACCGCTCCCGGCGCCGGAACAGGGGAGTGCATGGAGTTCTTCGCGTGCGGGCGGTGCGGACACGCACTGACCGTGCCGCTGTCACGGGTCCCGTACCCCGCCTACGCGGGCTTCGGCTACGGCAACGGCCACCCCATGCCCGTCCTCATGGAATCGGGCACCTACGCCGTCGACGACCACCCTCGCAGCGCCTCCCGCTCGATCGTGATCGCCCCCGGTGACGCCCACGGCACCACCCTCGTCCAGCGGCGCGAACCCGGCGCCTGCTGCGGCATCGACGGCCGCAACGGCCCGAACGTCACCTGCGCCGGCTGCGGCCGGAAGGTCGCGACCAGGATCGACGACTGCTCGCTGTGGCAGGCCACCTGGCTGGAGCCGGACGCGGTGCGCCCCGTCCCCGCGGGCCCCGCCCGCCCGGTCGCGGACTGGGCGGCGCTCACCCAATGGTGGTGCGCCGCCGAGCCGTTCGACGAGACGGGGCGGTGGGACCCGCGCTGGGAGGCGGAGTCGGCCGTGGTGCTCGCCCATCTGGTCGCCGCCGCGGACGGCTCGCCCGTCGTCCTGCCCGGCGGCCCCCTCGCCGAGGCCTTCCACGCGCTGCTCGACCAACTGCTCCCCCCGGGACGGGCGGCCGGGCGCCCTCCCCGGCGCGTGGCTCTGGCCGGTCCCGGCCTGCGGCTGCCCGGCCCGCTCCCGGACATCGCCGTGGTGCCGCGGCACCCGCAGACCGGCGAGACCTGGCCGGTCCCCGCGGGTGTGGCCGCCGCACCGCTCGCCGTCGGCTTCTGGACCTACCTCGCCCACCACCGCGGACGCGTGGTCACCCCTGTCACCGGCCGGTTGCCCGCCGACGTGGAGCGCGACGACCTCCTGCCGCCCCACTCCTGGTGCGGCCCGCGCCCCCTGTGGCGGGCCTACCACGCCACCCTGGAACGCTTCGGGGCGCGGGGGTCGGCGGCTCGTGACGGTGTCGCCGGTGTCGCCGGTGCGGTCGGTGCGGTCGGTGCCGTCGGTGCCGCCGGTGCGGTCGGTGTCGCCGGTGCGAGTCGGGCGGGTGCGGTCGGTGGTGCGGGAAAAGGGAGTCGGCACCCCGTAACGCCGGACGGCGCCGCCCGGGGGAACCGGGCGGCGCCGTCGAAGCGGGGCGCGGGGGCCGTGCGCAGCGGGGCCGTCAGCGCGCCGTCTGCGGGAGCCGCTGGGCCGGGACGGCGGCCCGGGCCGGACGCGGGGCGGAGCCGGAGGCGCCGGCGGCGGCCGCGGGGGAGGCGCCGAGGGCGGTGCCGCGGGTCTCCTCGGCCCACAGGACGCAGACCAGCAGGCCGACGGCGGTGGTCCCGGCGGCGATCAGCATGGTCGGGCCGGTGCCGAGCCCGGTCAGCGACAGCGGCAGCAGGTAGGTGCCGACGGCCGCGCCGATCCGGCTGACCGAGGTGGCGACGCCCACGGCGGTGGCGCGGATCTCGGTGGGGAACAGCTCGTTGGGGTAGGTCCAGTCGAGCACGTTCGGCCCGCCGCACAGGAAGGCGTACGCGCACAGCGCCAGCAGCGCGACGGCGGCCGGGGCGGTGGGCCACACGCCCAGCAGCGCCAGCGGGACGGTCATCAGCGCGAAGGACCAGATGATGACGGGCCGCCGGCCGCGGGTGTCGATCAGGCGCAGCGCCGGGTAGCAGCCGAGCAGGAAGACCAGGCTGATCAGGCCGGTGCCGAGGGTCTCCATCACGGTGCCGCCCGGCATGCCGAAGGAGGAGAGGATCTGCGGGCCGAAGGTGAGCATCGCGAACAGCGGGCCGACCTGGCACATGAAGAACAGGCCGCAGAACAGGGTGCGGCGCCGGTAGGGCTGGGTCATCAGCAGGCGCAGCCCGGCGGGGCGGCCGCGTTCGGCCGGATCGGGCATCAGCTCGCGGCCGTCGACCCGGACCCCGAGGTGCTTCTCGACCACGCGCACCGCGTCACCGACCCGCCCGTTGGCGGCGAGCCAGCGCGGGGACTCCGGCGAGCCGCGCCGGATCACCAGGAACACCACGCACAGCACCGTGGAGCTCGCGAGCATCCACCGCCAGCTGCCGGGCCCGGCCAGCTCCAGGAACAGGTAGCCCACCACGTAGGCGAGCACCGAGCCGGCGTACCAGGCGACGATCTGCTGCCCGAGCAGGCGGCCGCGCTTCTTGGCGGGCAGCCACTCGGCGAGCAGCGAGGTGGCGATGGGGTAGTCGGCGGCCACGGCCATGCCGAGCACGAAGCGCAGCACGGCGATCGCCCACACCGCGTCCACCCAGAAGGAGAGCACCGAGCAGGCGACCATCACGAGCAGGTCGGCGGTGTACATCACCTCCCGGCCGATCTTGTCGGTCAGCACGCCGAAGAGCGCGCCGCCGACGAACATCCCCACCAGCGCGGCGGCGCCGATCAGGCTGACCTCGGCGGTGGACAGCCCGAGGTCCGGGCGCATCCCGATCAGGGCGACGCCGACGATGCTCAGGATGTAGCCGTCGAGCAGGGGTCCGCCCGAACAGGCCAGGGCCAGCCTGCGGTGGAACGCGGTATACGGGGCGTTGTCGATGGTCTGGGACATGTGCTGAGGGTCCTCCGGAGCGTACGGCACGCACTGCGCACCGTGCGCCGGGTAGACGGCAGGGGAAGACGCCGCCCACCTCGGACGGCGCCATCGCCCGGTCACAACGGGCGACCGTCCACGGTTGCCCCGGCCCCGCGGGGCCGCCACCGGGCCGAAGGTCGAGGGGATTCACGACCAAGGTCCCGAAGCGGACGGGCCCTTCGCCCGTGCCGGAACGGCGCCCGCCCAGTCCTGCCGGGGGCGGCCGCCGCCGCGGGCCGCGAGAGCGCTCCGGGCGTGACCCTTCTCACCCGCGGCCCCCAACAGCCCTGGAACTGTGACCCGTTCCACACCCGGGCGGTGCCCGTCCGTACGGGGGCGACCCCGGTGCGTCATCCTCGACGGGCCGCGGCGGGCCCTCGGCCGGCTCCCCGTGAGCGCTCCGTCAGGCCGGCATCGGGCCGGTATCAACCCGGCTCGGCTCGGCTCACCTCGGCGTCAGCCCCAGCCGGGCGAGGCCCGAGTCCAGCGCCGCCTCCAGGTGGTCGGTGGAGCCGGTGGTCAGAAGGATCAGCACCCCGCCCTGGACCCCGGCCAGCAGCGCCGCGGCCTCCCGCTCGGCGTCCAGGCCGGCGGCGAGCGCCCCGCCGTCCCGCAGGTGGCGGATGCCCGCGGCGAGCCGGCGCTGCCACTGCCCCAGCAGCTCGGCGGCCACCGTGCGGCCCGCGTCGGTGGCCGTGCCCAGCTGGGACAGGGCCACGTGCAGCGGGCAGTCGACGCCCTGCGCGCGGTAGCGGGCGAGGACCTTGTCGCGCCACTGCCACCAGGCCTCCCGGGAGGTGAGGGAGTCCAGCTCCGGCTGCTGGTCGTCGAGCACCCGGGCCGCCTCCAGGCGGGCCACGGCCAGCAGCAGTTCGTCCTTCCCGCCGGGGAAGTAGTGGAACAGCTGACTCTTGCTGGTCGCGGTGCGGGCCATCACGTCCTCCAGGCGCAGCGCGAACACGCCCGTCCCGCGGATCTCCAGGGCGGCGCCCTCGATGATGCGCTGCCTGGTCGCGGCGCCCTTGCGGGTCGGCGGCACCTGCCCCTTCGGTACGGTCACGGCAGCAGCACCAGCTTGCCGGTGGTGCGCCGGGACTCCAGGTCCGCGTGCGCCCGGGCTGCCTCGGCCAGCGGGTAGCGGCCGGTGATCCGCGGGGTGAGCCGGCCCGACAGGACGAGGTCGAACAGCTCGCCGGCGCGCCGCACCAGCGCCTCGCGGGTGGGGACGTGGTGGTGCACCACCGGGTATGTCAGCAGGATGCTGTTCGGCAGGTCGGTGGGCCGCAGCTCGGGCACGCCCATGAAGGGGCCGTAGTAGGCGTGCACCCCGTGCGGGCGCAGGGCCAGCTGGGAGGAGCGGAAGGTGTCGGCTCCGCCGCCGTCGTAGACGACGTCGGCCCCGCGCCCGCCGGTCAGCTCCCTGATCCGGTCCTCGAAGCCACCGCCGGAGTGGACCAGCACGTGGTCGGCGCCCGCCTCCTTCGCGACGGCGGCCTTCTCCTCGCGGGAGACCAGACCGATCACGGTGCCGCCGCGCGCCGTGACCAGCTGGGTCAGCAACCGGCCCACCCCGCCCGCCGCCGCGTGCACCACGGCGGTGTCGCCCGGGGCGATCGGGTAGGTCTCGGTGCTCAGGTGGCTCGCGGTCAGGCCCTGCATCAGCAGGCCGCCCGCGATCTCGTCCGGTACGCCGTCCGGCACCGCGACCAGCGAGGCGGCCGGGACGGCGAGCAACTCGGCGTAGCTGCCCGGGTGGTAGAACCAGGCCACCCGGTCGCCGACGGCCAGGCCGTCCACCCCCTCGCCGAGCGCGACGACGTACCCCATGCCCTCGGCGCCCAGGACCACCGGTGCCGCCCAGCCCGGGCCGCCCTCGGCCCGGGCGCCGACGTCCATGTAGTTGACCCCCGCCGCGCCCAGGCGCACCAGCGCCTCGCCGGGGCCGGGGACCGGGTCCGGCAGCTCGGTCCAGCGCATGACCTCGGGGCCGCCGTGCTCCTCGATCCGGATCGCGTGCATGGGCTGACACCTTCCTGTGCGGGCTCGTCGAAGCGGGTCGAAGCGCGTCGAAGCGAGGGAGGAGAAGAGGGGAACGAGCAAGCACGCTAGGCAGTCGACAATGGACCCACAAGTCCAGAAATCCTTACGGCGACGGGCGGTTACCCCGCGGCCAGCGGCACGGCGACGTCCACGACGTGCTCCTGCGGTCCGGCGGTCGCCCGGTTCGGGTAGTGCACCTCCCGGTTCGGCCCGCCCCGCCCGTACCCGCGGGCGGCGGCCCAGGCGCCCACCGCGTCGTGGGCGGCGGCCATCGCGGTGAAGCCCCGCCGGGTCAGGGCGGTGTACGCCTCGCGGTGCGCGGGTGCGATGCGCACCGCGAACGGGCCGTGCGGCCCGACGTCGTTCGGGGTGGGGGCGCAGACCTCGACCAGGGCGTCGCAGTCCTCGCCCACCAGGCCGTGGTACACCGCGAACAGCGGTCCGGACAGGCACGCGCCGACCTCCCGCAGCCGGCCGAGCAGCGACTCGCCGGCCTCGGCGAGGAAGCCGGGCAGCGCGGCGGCGTCCACGTGCCGGCGTACGAACAGCACCCGCTGCTCGGGCACGTCGCGCTCGGCGATCTCGAACACGGTGGTGCTCCTTCCGCTCAGAACCTCCCGGGCGTAGCCCACCGCCTCCCGGCGGGCCGCGTGCTCGGCCTCCCGTTCCCGCCAGTACGCCAGCAGCTCCCGCTCGCCCGCGTTGCCGTCGGCGTCCGCGTCCGCGCCGGGGTCCGCGCCGGGGTCCGCGCCGGGGTCCGCGCCGGGGTCCGGCACGGCCGCGTCCAGCACGGCCGCGATCCGCGCCAGCGGCAGCCCGGCGGCGCGCAGCAGCGCGATCCGCCGGGCCCGCTCGACCTGCGCCGGGCCGTAGCGGCGCACCCCGGTGCGCGCGTCGACCAGGGCGGGCGGCAGCAGCCCCCGCCCGTCGTAGAGCCGCAGGGCCTTGAGGCTGAGCCTGGTCCGGGCGGCGAGTTCGCCGATGGTGATCACGTTCTCCTGCACGCCCGCCACTGTGCCGCCTTCCCCTGGGGGAGGGGCAAACCCCGGAACGCTATGCGGTGGTACGTCGGCATTCGCACCGGAACCGCCCGCAGAAGCCGCAGAAGCCCGCGGAAGTTCGTGGAAGTCCGCCGGATCCGCCGCCGGTTCGCGGTGCCGGGCGGGGCGGTTCACCGGGCCGTGGACCGGAGGCCGTCCGTGCACGGTCGGCTGCCCGCGACCTGGGCGGGGACGCCCCCGGGTCGCACCGTCCGTGGACGAACGACGACGCGGGCACCCCGCACGCCGCCGGAGCGGGCCGGGCCCGCCGCCGGCCCGCCGGGGGGCGGGGGCCGGTGATGGCCCGAGCCGAGAGCGGTTCATATGATGGGAATTCAGTAGTTGACTTGCCGGTGTCATGATCCTCGGAGTGCGCCCGGACCAGGGCGCGCCCGGGGAACCGGGCCGGTCCCCGGATCCGCTCCGGTCCTCGGGCTCGATTCAGGGAGATGCATGCGCGGCACCGTGCTCGCCGACCGCTACCGACTGGTGGACTGGCTGGGCGGCGGGTCGATGGGCGATGTGTGGCTCGCCGAGGACGAGGTCCTCGGCCGCCGGGTGGCGGTCAAGGTGGTGAAGCCCGCCCTGCTGGACGAGCCCGGCTTCGCCGAGCGCTTCCACGCCGAGGCCCGGGTCATGGCCCGGCTGCGGCACCCGGGCATCGTCGGCGTGTACGACTACGGGCACGACCGCGGGCCCGGCCACGACCACGACCGCGGGCCCGACGCCGGGCTCGGCGACGACCACGGGCCTGACGCCGGGTCCGGTGCCGCGAACGGGCGGCGCCCGGTCGGCTACCTGGTCATGGAGCTGATCGAAGGGCAACCGCTGAGCGCCGTCCTGGAGCGCCGCGGAGCCCTGCCGGTGGCGGAGGCCCTGGAGCTGGCCCTGCAGGTGCTGGAGGCGCTGGAGGCCGCGCACGGGTCCGGGGTGGTCCACCGGGACATCAAACCGGCCAACCTGATGGTCCGCGGAGACCGGACGGTGATCGCGGACTTCGGCATCGCCCGGCCCGACTGCGACGCCCGGACGACCGTCCCGGGGATGGTGCTGGGCACCGCCGCCTACCAGGCACCGGAACAGGCCTCCACCGGGACGGTCACCGCCTCGGCCGACCTCTACGCGCTCGGCGTGGTCCTCTACGAGTGTCTCGCCGGCCGGCTCCCGTACGAGGGGGAGACCGCCCTCGAAGTGATCCTCAAGCACCTGACGGAGCCCGTGCCGCCGCTTCCCGGGGAGGTGCCCGCGCCGGTGTGGGCGCTGGTCGAGCGGGCGATGGCCAAGGAACCCGGTGAGCGCTGGCCCGACGCGGCGACGATGGCCACCGCAGCACGCCGCGCCCTCACCGCGGTGGAGGCGGCGCCGTCTCCGGGCCCGTCCCCGTCCTGGACAGGGAGTGGGACCGGGCCCCGGCCGGTCGCGGCGCGTGCCCCGCGGACCGGACACGCCCCGCGGACCGGGCACCGCCTGCGGGCGCTGGCCGGGGTGACGGCCCTGACCCTGCTCTGCGTGGCCGGGGCCGCCGGGGCGGCGGTCGTCCGGTCCGACCGGAACGGCGCGCCGCAGGACACCGCCGCCGTCGCCGGGCCCACGGACGGCCCCGACCGGCCGGACGCCGCCGCGTTCGTGGAGGCCGCCGGCCCGCTCATCGGACAGCCGTCCGCCCCGGCGGCGCTCCCGCTCCCGCCCCCGCCGGCCGTGCCGGGCACGGGCGAGAGCCTCGCCCCCGCCCCGGCCGCCCCCGCGCCGCCCGCCCGGAGCCCCTTCGCCACGCCCCCCGCCCCGGCCGCCTCCGTGCCCACCCGCAGCTCCGCCCCGCTTCCGGCCCCCGCCTCCACCACCGGGGAGAACCCCGCCGCGCCCGCGCCGACCCCCACCGCCCCGGTCCGGCCGGCCCCCGACGAGACGGCCACGCCCACGGCGTCCGCGACGCCGACGCAGCCCACCCGGCAGCCGGTGGCGCCGCTGCCCGAGCTGGCGCGGATCAGCAGCAACGGCGGCACGCTGGACAACTCCTACTCCAAGGACCGGGACGGCAACCAGGTCGACACCTTCGATGCCAACGGTACGCTGGCGCAGGTGTGGCGGCTGGACAAGGTCGACGAGGGTAGGTACTACCTGCGCAACGCCTCCAGCAACTTCACCAAGGGGCTGGACCAGGACAGGGAGAGCGGTCGGGTGCAGATCTGGACGAGCCCGCCGTCCAACTGGAACCAGGTCTGGGCCATCACGCCGGTTCCGGGCGGCCACCGGATCGTCAACGCCGACACCAACCTGTGCCTGACGTCCGACGGTGTGGGCCACTGGGTCCGAGTGGCGCCCTGCTCGGGTGCGGACAACCAGGTGTGGACGTTGAGGTGAGCCGCCGGCCGCCGGTCGGGCCCTGGGAGGTCACTCCGGCAGCCAGGACGGCCACTGCCGGCGGGGCCGCACGGCGGGCCCGTCCGGGCCGATCAGGGCGCGCAACCGGTTGGCCTCGGGGGAGCCGAGGGAGGCCAGGATGTCGTAGGCCTCCGACCGGTGGGCCCGGGCCGCGTCCCCGTCGCCGTCCCCGCCGCGCTCGGCGAGTGCGTCGCCGAGCGCCGCCAGGGCCAGCCCCCGTCCCCGGCGGTCGCCGTCGAGCGTCAGCACCTCGACCGCCCGGTCGGCCGCCGCCACCGCCTCCTCGTCGCGGCCGACGGCGCGCAGCGACTCGGTGAGCCGCAGCAGCGTACGGCCCGTGCGGCGCCGGTCGTCCGGCCGCAGCAGGGAGAGGGCGTTGCGGTGGTGGTGCAGGGCCTGTTCGAACTCGCCGCGGTCGTGGGCGATCGTCCCCATCGAGTCGAGGGCGAGCGCCTGGAGGTCGTGGTCGGCGAGCCGGTGGCAGATCAGCAGGGACTGGTCGACGACGCGGACGGCCGCGTCGAACCGGCCGAGTTCGGTGAACGCGCGGGCCAGGTTGAGCAGTTCGGCCGCCACCGAGCGCCGGTCGCCGAGCTTCTCCCAGGCCGAGACCGCCGCCGTGAAGCCGGCGACCGCGTCGCCCGGCCGGCCGACCTGGACGAACAGGGCGGCCAGTGAGGCGTGGGCCAGGGCGAGCAGCGGCCCCGGCAGGTCGTGGGCGGTGCACAGGTCGCGGGCCCTGAGCAGTTCGGCGAGGGCCGCGGGTTCGGAGCCGACCTCGGTGAGCAGTCGTCCGAGCACCAGCCGGGCCCTGACCTCGGCCGTGCGGTCGCCCTGCTGGAGGGCGGCCCGGAGCAGGACCTTGGCCGCGTGCCCGAGCGGCCGGGTGGCCTGGCCGGTGTCGCACAACAGGCTGCAGCCGAGCAGCAGTTCGGCGACCAGGTCGAGCCGGGGCGGCTCGGGGAGCCCGGCGTACTGGCCGACGAGTGCGCCGATGCCGTGGTAGTCGACGCGGCCGTGGGGCGGTGCCGCCGCGCGCAAGGCGGCTCCGCCACCGGCACCGCCATCGGCTCCGGCACCGGCGTCGGCTCCGGCACCGGCGTCGGCTCCGGCACCGGCGTCGGCAACGGCACCGGGCAGGGCGGCGCGGGCGGCGGACGGGCCGAGGGCCGCGACGGTCTCGGCGTGGTGGTGGGCCGCCAGCCGGGTGAGTACGGCGGCCGGGAAGTCCTCCTCCGCCGCCTGCGAGCCGGTCCCCGCCTGCGGCCCGGCCTCCGCCTGTGGCCCGGCCTCCGCCTGCGGTCCGGCCTGCGGGGCCGGGGCGAGCTGCTGGGCGAAGGCGCGCAGCAGGTCGTGGTACCGGTAGCGGTCCGGGGGCGCGGTCTCCAGCATCGAGCAGTCGACCAGCGACTCGGCCAGTTCCTCGGCCTCCTCCTCGGGCAGGCCGAGCACCGCCGCGACCGCGCCCGGTGACAGGTCCGGTACCTCCGGCACCGCCAACAGCCGGAAGGCCCGGGCCTGTTCGGGCGTCAGCTGGTCGTAGCCGAAGCGGAACGCCGGTTCGACGGCGAGGTCCCCGGCGCGCAGCACGTCCAGCCGGCGCCCGTCGCCGGACAGCTTGTCGAGCAGCCGGGCCATGGTCCAGTCCGGCCGGCAGGCGAGGCGGGCGGCGAGGATGCGCACGGCCAGCGGGAGGTGTCCGCAGAGCCGGACGAGTTCCGCGGCCGTCCGCTCCTCGGCCCGCAGCCGCTGCCCGCCGATCACCCGGCCGAGCAGGCCGAGGGCCTCCTGCCGGGCGAAGGCGGAGAGCTCGACGACGTGCGCGTTGGGCAGCGAACCGAGCCTGGCCCGGCTGGTGACGAGCACGGCGCAGCCGGGCCGGCCGGGCAGCAGCGGCCGGATCTGTTCGGCGTCCCGGGCGTTGTCGAGGACGACCAGCACGCGTCGGTCGGAGAGCAGCGAGCGGAACTGGGCGGAGCGTTCGGCGAGTCCGGGGGCCAGTGCGTCCGCCGGTACGCCGAGGGAGCGCAGGAAGGTGCCCACGGCCTCCTCGGGGCGGGTCGGGCGGCCGTCGGCGCCGTGCAGGTCGAGGTAGAGCTGGCCGTCGGGGAAGTCGGCGGCCAGCTCGTGCGCGACGTGGACGGCCAGCGCCGTCTTGCCCACGCCGCCGAGGCCGGAGACGGTGGCCACGGGCACGGTGTGCGGGGTGAGCAGGACGGCCCGCAGGGCCTCGGTCTGCGCCTCGCGGCCGGTGAAGTCGGCGAGGTCGGCGGGGACCTGGGTGGGTCGGACCGCCGCCCGGTACGGCGGGCGGGTCCGGTGGGGCGGGCGGGTCGCGCCGGCGGGCCGGGGCCGCGCGGGCGACACCAGGCCGGTGTCGGCCACCAGGATCCGGCGCTGCAGTTCGCGCAGTCCGGGCCCCGCGCTGACGCCGAGCTGCTCGCGCAGCCGCTGGTCCGCCGTGCGGAAGAGGCCCAGGGCCTCGGCCTGCCGGCCGGTTCCGTAGAGGGCGAGCATCAGCAGTTCGGAGAACCGTTCCCTGAGCGGGTGTTCGGCCACGACGGCGGTCAGCTCGGCGACGAGCTCGCCGGACGGTCCGGCCTCGATCTCGGCCTCCAGGCAGGACTCCAGGACGGTCACCCGGCGTTCGGCCCACTCGCCGCGCTGCCGTTCGGCGTAGGGGCCGGGGAGCGCGGTCATCGGCTCGCCCTGCCACAGGGCCAGCGCCGAGCGGAGCGCGCCGGCGGCGTGGGCGTGCTCGCCGTCGGCGCGCAGTTCCTTCGCCTCGTCGAGGAGCTCCTCGACGCGGTGGGTGTCCAGTGCGCCCGGGTCCAGGGCGAGCAGGTAGCCCCCGCTGAGCGTGGTCGGCGCGTCGGGCCCCAGGACGCGGCGCAGGCGGTGGACGTAGGTGCGGATCACGGCGGAGGGCTTGGCGGGCGGCTCCTCGCCCCACAGGTCGTCGACGAGCTGACCGGTCGACACCGGGTGGTTGGCCCGCAGCAGCAGCGCGAGCAGCAGGCTCCGCTGCTGCGGCGACCCGAGCGCGAGCTCGCCGAAGTCCCGCCACCCCCGCAGCGGCCCCAGCACCGCGAACCGCAAACCACCCACCAGCCGTCCCCCTCCGCCCGCGCAACGATCCCCCCGGCGCATGATACCGACCGCATCACCCCTGGTCAGAGGCGCCGTGCCCGGTCCGGGCGGTCGACGGCGCGCTGCTTGTCCATCGCCTGTCAACACATTGTCGACCGCCTGTTGACGGGCCCGGCCGAGGCTTCGAGCAGTCGGACCGCACCGATGCGGTCCGGGAACGAGAGGAGTGCCCCATGGCACAGCGGAAGTCCCTGGTCCGTTCGGCGCTGGCCGCGGCGGGCGTCGCCGCCGCGCTGTTCGCGACGGCCGCCCCGGCCGGCGCGGCCACCGCGGACCAGCAGCCGGCGCAGGCGCTGAGCGCGGCGCGCAGCACGCAGGTCGCGGTCGTCAACTGGACGGGCTGCGAACTGCGCCTGCAGAACGCCTGGCTGGACCACGGCATCTGGTCGAGCGGCCTGGCCCCGGACGCCATCGTGCGCGACGGGAACACCGGGCGCTGGCAGTCCGAGAGCAACGGCTTCCTCACCGGGACCGAGGGCCACGTCATCTACGACGCGGAGAACTGCGGGAACCCCGGGCTCAACGGCAAGCGCGTGCAGCTGCACTGGAACAACCCGTACGCCGGCAGCAACGGCTACGACTCCGCCGGCTCCGACCCGATGTTCCGGTTCGCGCAGAGCGGGGGCAGCGGCAACAACGCCGCCGTGTACTGGACGATCACGGGCCCCTGAGCGGTAGCCGGCTGACCGTCGGGCGCCCGGCCGGGACCTTCCCTCCCCGGCCGGGCGCCCCGGGCGTGCGGCGGTTCCGGCAGGTGCTGCCCGGGGAAGCGGACGGGCCGGTTTCGGCCAGTCGCGCCGACGGTGGATACATCCGGTCGCATCTTCGGCATGCTGACCGCACCGATTGTTCGAGATGCGACGAAGGAGAAGGCCGTGCGTCGAATTGCGGCTCTGGGAACCGGTGCGGCGCTGCTGGTGGCCGCCGGTGTGATGGCGGCGCCGGGGGCGTCGGCGACCTCGTACTGCAGCACCACCCAGGGCACGAACTGGGGGTCGGTGAGCTGCCAGACCACCGCCACCAAGAACCACTGGCAGCTGGTGCTGGTCTGCAACAACGACAACGTCAAGGGCAACCAGACGACGGTCTTCGGCTCCTGGCACATGGGCAACGGGAGCGACACCCTCTACTGTCCGACCGGCTACAGCTCCGCCTACACCAAGGTCAACAACGACAACTGACCCACCGCACACGGGTGTCGGCCGCCGTCGCGGCGGCGACGGCCGACACCTCGGCGCCTGCGGGGGCCCGGGGGCCGGTCCGCTCACGTCATCGTGTAGCTGAAGTTCGACTTGAAGGAGTTCATGGAGCCGACCGCGATGGTCTCGCAGGCCTCGTAGAACTGCTTCTCGTCGTTGGGGTCGAAGCCGTTCGCGGACACGAGCTGGGCCAGTGACCTGAACTCCTGGAGGATGCGGGCGTTGAGCTCCGCGTCGGGCTCCTTGCTGTCGCGGTGGTACTGCGAGTCCGCCGATCCGCCGCCGGCCTTGGCGAACAGGGTGAACGTGTTCATCGCTTCGTGGAGCGTGGCCGTCTCACCGGTGGCGACCTTGTTGAACGCCGCGACGGCCGCGGTCGGGTTGGCGGCGGCCCGGCGGAACTCGGCGCCCTGGATGATGGCCACGACCTTGGCGCAGTACTTCTGGGCGTCCTTGGGCAGATCGTCGAACGGCCTGCTGCCGCTCTCCGACAGCGCCTTGATGAACCGGTTCGCCAACTGCTGCTCCGTGAGGCCCGACTTGCTCCTGGCCAGGTCGAACAGCTGGGAGTAGTCGCCCTCCTGCACGCTGCCGAGGACGAAGTTCCCGCCGGCGCCGATGGTGTAGGAGGCGCCGTCCTCCACGTCGCTGTACGTGAACGGGTTCACCATCGCCTGCCGGTTGCGGAACGCCTCCAGGTCGAGGCCGACCCCGCGCAGGGACAGTCGCCGGCGCACCTCCTTGTGGCGCTTCATCTGCTCCTCGTCGGAGATCGTCAACGCGTGCTGGAGCGCCCCGGTGGCGACGGCGACGGGCGTCACCGGCGCCAGGTTCTGCCCGCTCGCCGCCCGCACCCGGGCGTGGGCCGCGTCGATGAGCTCCTCGTACGACCTGAACCGTACGGACTCCTCCGCTTCGGCCATCCTCCCGATCTCGGCCAGGATCGCCTTCTTGTCCGCCTCCGGCAGCCTCTGGTGACGCCCGGCCTTCCACTGGACCTTGTCGGTCTCATCCGCCTTGATGACCGCGTTGACGACCTTGACGACCCGCTGCACCGCCGGGGCCGCCCCGCCCGGGGCTGCTTTGTCCGGGGCACGGTCCGCGGGGCCGGGCGCGTCCGGGGCGGCGACGGCCCGCTGCACCGGCGCCGCCATCACCCGGCGCGCGGTCGCCTCCGCCTCGCGCTCGAAGCGGTCGGACGGGTCGCTGACGCGCAGGCCGTTGCCGTGGTCCGTGCCGGCCACCGGGCCGTTGCGCTGCTGGATCACATGGGTCAACTCATGGGCCAGGGTGTGCTTGTCCGCCCCTCCGGCACCGAGGACGACATGGCTGCCCGAGGTGTAGGCGCGGGCGCCCACCTCCTGCGCCGAACGCTGCGCGGCCGTGCCGGTGTGCACCCGCACGTCGGAGAAGTCCGCCCGCAGCCGCTGCTCCATCTCCTCCCGCAGCCCGGCGTCGAGCGGCCGGCCCGGCGACCCGAGGACCCGGTGCACGGCGGAGCGCTGCACGGGCTCCCCGCCGCCGCCCGGCTCCTGGTGGCCGCAGTCCGGGGCGTGCCGGTGGCGGGCCTCCTCGAACATCCGGGCCACGACGGCGTTGCCGACGGTGCGCTGCAGGGCGGCCACCTCCTGCGGGGACGGAAGGCCCGCCGCCGGCCGCACCGGTACGGCTGCGGTGCGGGCCGTCCGCGCGGAGTCGGCGCCCTGGCGGCCGGAGCGGGCGCCGTTCGGCGTTCTGGCGGCTTCCCGTGCGTGCATGAGGGACCCTTTCGGGGCGGAGGACGGCTCAGCCTCCTGTATACGTGCCACGGTCGGCCCCCGGCCAGGTACGCGGGGGCAGAGTCACTGCCCCCGCGGGGCAGACCCGGCCGGGCCGCCCGGGCCGCCCGGCGCGGGGCAGCGCGCCCGTCGAGCCGCATCACCCGGCCGCGGCAGCGGATCGGTGCGCGGTCCACGCGGCCCGCAGCTGGGACAGGCGCGACCGGAGCTCCGGGTCGTCCGCGCTCGACGCGACCAGGCCCGGCAGGACGACTGCCCGCCCCTGGTGCAGGCGCACCTCCAGGAGGCAGTGCTCGATGCCGCGGTTGACCTCCGGCGAGACCCCGAACGACCGCACCTGCGGCCAGGTGACCACACGTGTCCTCAGCAGGGTCCGCGTGGTCAGGCCCGCGGAATCCACCGTGGTACTGCCGCAGAACGGGCCCACGAAGGAGGCGGCGATGACGTAGGCGACGATCAGGCAGAGCGTGAAGGCCGCGATCATCGCGGGATCCCGGCCCTTGGCCCCCGCGGCGAGGACGAAGGCAAGGGCGCAGGCCAGAGCGGTCGGGAAGAGGACCAAGGTCCTCCGGCCCGTCCGCCGGTACCGGATCGGCGCCTTGAAGCGGAGCTGCCCGTCGCGCCGATCGCCCGTCACGCCCTGACCCACGGCATCTCCGTCGACCCGGGCGCGGCGAGGAATCCCTCGATACCCCACTCGGCGCCCCAGTTCCTGCCCGCCCAGTCGCTCTTGGGAGACCAGAGGGGTCGGGCCGGCTGAGGCCCCCACACCTCGGGGTCCGCGCGCACCAGCAACTCGTCCTCCGCCGCGTAACCGCCGGTCAGCACGGTTGCCAGGAACTCCGCGAAACCACCGTCGAAGTGGTCGAGCCGGTCCTCGTAGAACACCGTCACCGGCCACTGCTCGGGGTCCGGACCGGTCGTCAGCCAGCAGCACTGGTTGTGGTTGCTGTTCCAGCCCCAGGACAGCAGGCCGCCCGGGTCCGGGAACACCGGGGTGGGGCCGGGCTGCTCCCACCACACCTCCTCGCCCTCGATCTGGTCGCGGAGATCGACGTCGTTCGTGATAAGCCAGTCCGCCAGTCCGCCCGGCGCTTCGTAGAAGGACGGCTTCTCGCTCGGCGTGTACACGCCCCACTCGCCGTTCAGGTTCACCCCGCCGTACAGGTCGACGAACGCGCGGTAGTCCGACGGCAGCTGGACCCCGAGTTCGGCAGGCGCCAGCTCCCACGGAACGCGTGCCGGGGTGTACACCGGCTCTCCCATGATCGCCCGCAGTCGGTTCCACGCCTCGGTCATCGTCCGTCCTCTTGCCGGCCGTCGTCGTACTGGATGCCGCACTCTAGGCGAAGGCTCCGACAGGCTGCCGTCCCGCTCAGGACGCGCGCTGTGACTCCTGCCGGCTGTCGTAGTGCTCCTGGGCGGCGAGGAGCTCGTCCCCGTGCCGGCCGAACCACTGGATGAGTTCGGTCAGCGGCCCGGCCAGGCTGACACCGAGTTCCGTCAGGTTGTAGGTGACCTGGGGCGGGGTGGTGGGCGCGACATGGCGGTCGACGAGCCCGGCCCGGGCCAGTGCCTTGAGGTTCTGCGACAGCATCTTCTGGCTGATGCCACCGACCCGTTGGTGCAGCTGCGCGAAGCGGTGCGGGCCGGCGATGAGGGCCGAGACGATCAGTGTCGCCCAGCGGCTTGTCGTCTGATCGATGATCGGCCTGAGCACGCACCTGTTGTCGAAGGTGTCGTGGGCCAGGAGCCGGGCGGCCGTCGCGACGTGCTGAGTTTCCATCACGTCATGAGGTTACAAAAAAGTACGTACTTCCTCGCAGTAACCAGCTTTCCTACGGTGACTTCCGCAGGCACCAACGTTCGAGGAGTCACTGTGATCAGCAGCAACGCACGTACGGCGATCGTCACGGGCGCGTCGAAGGGCCTCGGTGCGGGGATCGCCAAGGCGCTGGCCGGGACCGGCGCGGCCGTGGTGGTGAACTACCGGGAGGACGCGAAGGGCGCCGAACGGGTCGTCGCCGGCATCACCGCCGAGGGCGGCCGGGCGATCGCGGTCCGGGCGGACGTGGCCCGCGGCGACGACGTGCGCCATCTGTTCGATCGCGCGCGCGAGGAGTACGGACCGGTCGACGTGCTCGTGAACAACGCGGCCGTCGCCGCCTTCGCGCCGCTGTCGGGCATCACCGAAGAGGAGTTCCAGCGCGAGATGACGACGAACCTGCTCGGGACGATCCTCACGACGCAGGCCCTGGCCGCGCAGGAGGACATCGGCGCCGCGTCGATCATCAACGTCTCGACGGCCGGCACGCTCACCCACCCGCCGTACGCCTCGCTCTATGTCGCGTCCAAGAGCGCCGTCAACGCGTTCACCATCGTGGCGGCCAAGGAACTCGGCCCGCGCGGCATCCGGGTCAACGCGATCATGCCCGGACCGTCGGACACCGAGGGCACCAGGGCCATGGGATTCCCCGGCTCGGCCCAGGAAGCACAGGCGATCGCCGGTACCCCACTGGGCCGCACGGGCACCCCGGACGACTACGGCCCGCTGGTGGCCTTCCTGGCCTCCGACGACGCGCGCTGGATCACCGGGGATGTCATCCTCGCTTCCGGCGGCATGCGCTGACGCCCCGTCCGTTCGGCAGCGGGCTCCGTTGTATGCCTGGGGTCGGCACATCCCGCGGCCGGATCGGTGAACGTCCGCAGGAGGTGCGTGCGGCCGCCTCGGCGCGGCTCGCGCAGCTGACGGGTGGGCCTGTCGCCTCGCGGTATCCGGTCCAGGGCGGGCGTGATGTGTCGCCCGTCGTGACGGATCCGTTCCCGAAGGGCGAGTGCCGGGCGCGGAGTCGGCCTCGGCGGCACCGTGATGGTGATCCACCGCTTCAAGCGCCACCGCGCGGCAGCCACGGGACACGACGAACTCGCTGTCCGCCACGAAGCGACGGTGCTGGTCGAAGCCGTCAAACGAGTGGCGGTGACCAGCACTTTCGACACGCGCCCTGGTGGCCGAGAGGTCGCTCGGGTGGGGCTGCGCTTGTTCCTGTTTCCGTCGGAACGCGTCCTTGCCGAACGTCAACCGCGTTGATCGGAGCCAGCCTTCGGTACAACGGGCGCACCTCTCGTGTCCTCGCAGAACGCCCTCTGGGATGGCGTACAGGAAGTCGGCGGGGTCGACTTTTCGTGCGGCGCCGGGGCTTGGGCGTGGGTTGTTCGGGGTGGTGCGGCTCCGACCGGCCCTGTCCTTTCATCGAGCCGGTGCGCAGGAAGTCGGCGGGTCCGACTTCCTTCGCGGGCGGCTGGTCTGCGGGAGGGGTGGGGTGATCGGGTCTCAATCCACCACCAGGCGCGGGAAGTCGCTGGGGCC
>NZ_JBHXEM010000075.1:0-28788 GCF_042724755.1 Kitasatospora sp. NPDC127067
TCACCATCAGCTACGGCGACGACCCGACCCAGTACCCGGCCGTCATGGCGGGCGGCGCGTTCGCCTACACGGCTGCCGTCTCCACCGGAAACAACACGAACTCCTTCCCCCCGGCCCCCTACGTCCACGCCTACAACGCGGACGGCAAGGAGATCTACAACCAGAAGACCCAGCCCAACGTCAAGGCCACCCACCCGTAGGCGCCACACCGGGCGCCCAGTGGTGGGGCCGTTGCCGGCGCCGGTCTGTTTTCCCCCGCATTACCCGTCTTCTGACGGTGGATTACCTCGACATTACGTCTATCACGAAGCATTCCGGCCAACTTGTCGCCGCACGGGTGACGTGTTTCCAACAAAGATGGCACTGTACCGTCCCATCGCCGCAGCGGCCCTTGCAGTCGCACGCGCACCACCCGCTGCGGTGATCACGTGGAGGTTGTCCCCCACTCGAACCACCAGCTCTACCGGGCGGCACCATCCCTGCCCTCCCGGCTGACTCCGGCCGCACCCGCGCGGCCGTCGCAGAAGGAGTTCAGTGTGAATCGATCCTCCCGAAAGACCACCGGCGCAGGCGCGTTGACAGTCGGCGCCGCGATGATCGTGGCTGCCCTGACATCCGGTGTCGCCGTCGCCGACGAGACTCCCACGCAGGCCCCCGCCGAGGTCCGGGCCACCGCCGGCGCGCTGCCGGTGCAGCTGTCGCCGGAGCAGCGCGGTGAGTTGCTGGCCTCGGCGGACGCGTCGCTGGCGGAGACCGCCAGGTCGCTGAAGCTGGGGTCGAAGGAGGCACTGGTCGCCAGGGGCGTCACCAAGGACGCCGACGGCAGCGTGCACACCCGCTACGAGCGGACCTTCGACGGACTGCCGGTGCTCGGCGGCGACCTGGTCGTCCACACCGCCGCGGACGGCTCCACGAAGGGCGTCACCAAGGCCACCGAGGCGGACATAGCCGTCGACACCACCGCCAAGGAGAGCGCGGAGGCGGCGAAGGGCCTCGCGCTCGACAGCGCCGGCAGCGCGAAGGTCTCGGAGCCGGCGGCCGACAGCGCCCGCAAGGTGGTCTGGGCCGCGTCCGGCACCCCGCGCCTCGCGTGGGAGACGGTGGTCACCGGCACGCAGGAGGACGGCACGCCGTCCGAGCTGCACGTCATCACCGACGCCAACTCCGGCAAGAAGATCTTCGAGTACCAGGGCGTCGAGACGGGCGTCGGCAACAGCAAGTACTCGGGCCAGGTCACCATCGGCACCTCGGCGGCAGCCGGCGGCGGCTTCGCGCTGACCGACAACACCCGCGGCGGCCACAGCACCTACGACCTGAACGGCACCAGCTCCACCAGGAAGCTGTTCACCAACCCGACCGACACCTGGGGCGACGGCACCGTCGCCAACCGGCAGACCGCCGCCGTGGACGCCGCCTACGGTGCCCAACTCACCTGGGACTACTACAAGAACGTCCACGGCCGCAACGGCATCAAGGACGACGGCGTCGGCGCCTACACCCGGGTCCACTACGGCAACAACTACGTCAACGCGTTCTGGTCCGACAGCTGCTTCTGCATGACCTACGGCGACGGCGCGGGCAACGTCAAGCCGCTGACCTCCATCGACGTCGGCGCCCACGAGATGACCCACGGCGTCACCTCGGCCACCGCGAACCTGATCTACAGCGGCGAGTCCGGCGGCCTGAACGAGGCCACCTCGGACATCATGGCCGCCGCCATCGAGTTCTGGGCCGACAACCCCGAGGACAAGGGCGACTACCTGGTCGGCGAGAAGATCGACATCAGGGGCAACGGCACCCCGCTGCGCTACATGGACAAGCCCTCCAAGGACGGTCGCTCCAGGGACTACTGGTCGTCCGACCTCGGCTCCGTCGACGTGCACTACTCCTCCGGCCCGGCCAACCACTGGTTCTACCTGGCCTCCGAGGGCAGCGGCACCAAGACCGTCAACGGCGTGGCCTACGACTCGCCGACCTCCGACGGCCTGCCGGTGACCGGCATCGGCCGGGACGCGGCCGCCAAGATCTGGTACCGGGCGCTGACCACCTACATGACCTCGTCGACCAACTACGCGGCGGCCCGCACCGCCACCCTGCAGGCCGCCGCCGACCTGTACGGGCCGACCAGCGCGACCTACATGAACACCGCCAACGCCTGGGCGGCGATCAACGTCGGCCCGCGCGTCGTCGACGGCCTCCTGCTGGACCCCGTCGCCAGCCAGATCACCGCGATCGGCGCCCCCGCCGATCTCCAGATCAAGGCCGCCAACTTCAACCCCGGCATCGTCACCTACCACGCGACCGGCCTCCCCGAGGGCCTGACGCTCCACCCGGTCACCGGCCGCGTCACCGGCGTCCCGGCCCTCACCGGCACGTACACGGTCACCGTCACCGCCAAGGCCTCCCACCACAGCAGCCTCGCGACGACGTTCACCTGGAAGGTCTCCCGGGGCATCTTCGCGAACACCACCCCCGTGTCGATCCCGGACGGAGGCCCTGCGATCTTCTCGGACATCGTCATCGACCGGATCCCGGACCGGGCGCCGAGCGACCTCAAGGTGGGCGTGGACATCAAGCACACCTGGCGCGGTGACCTGGTCGTCGACCTGGTCGGCCCGGACGGCACGGTGTACTCGCTGAAGAAGAGCAACCTCGGCGACTCGGGCGACAACGTCATCGAGACCTACACGGTCGACGCCTCCGCCCAGCTCGCCAACGGCACCTGGCGGCTCCGGGTGCAGGACATGTACCGCACCGACTCGGGCCGCATCGACGGCTGGAAGCTCATCTTCTGACCGTGTCGGCACCGAGCACCGAGCACCAAGCACTGAGCACTGAGCACTGAGCACTGACCTCTGAGGTGATCCGGTCGGCGAAGGCACCCACTTCGCCGGCCGGATCACCTCTTGGCCGTGCGGCACGGTCCGTCGCCGGGCTCCGGACCACCCCGGCTGGAACCGGCGTCTCCGTCGCCCGCGGTTCGAACGCGCTGAATATTTTCGCAAGATGTTTCTGTTATTGCCGGTCGTTCCCCGTGCTCTCCGGAGTGTCGGAAGGCCCGTTCCCCTTCACCACAGGGTCCGGGTCATCGCACGAGGAAAGGAACGCGATGGGACACCGGAGCACCGAGCTTCGCCGGCGCAAGCGCCGCAGGCTCACCCGCAGGAGCGCCCTGGTCGCCGCGGCGGTGGCGGCAGGGCTGCTGGCGGGAACGCTCGGCATCCGCACCGCGCTGGAGCCGGCGGCCCTGAACGGCGCCGTCACGGCCGCGGCCGACGGGGTCGACGGTTCGGGGACGCAGGCCGGGCTGGTCGGCTACGACGGCGGACCGGGGGAGACCGGCACCGCCGAGGGGGCCACCCAGGCGCCCGCCCCGAAGCGGGACCAGAAGGCCGCGCCGCTCAAGGCGATACCCAAGGACGAGCCCGAACGCGGCCTGGTCTACGCCGGATTGAGCCTGCCCGGCAGCGACCGCTGCGGCGGCACGCTGGAGGTCACCGGCAGCACCCAGTGCAGCCACGGCCCGGACGTGCCGCCCAAGGGCGTGGACATCCGCCAGGACGTCCCGCCGGTCGCGGCCCCGGCCGCTCGGACGCCCGCGCTCACCCCCGCGGCCGGAGCCCAGGCACCCGCCGCCGCCGACCTGCTGAAGGGGTCCGCGCCCGTCCTGGACGCCACGCAGAAGGCACTGCTCGGCGGCGCCGGCACCGCCGCGGATGCTGCCCCGGCCGGAGCGGCCGTGCCCGCCGGGTCGAAGCTGGTCTGCGATGGCGACGGCAGCAGCGGCAACCGCGTCCAGGTGGTGTACGTCCACAGCCCGGGCAACGACCGCTTCGCCCAGTACCTTGCCTCGTTCAAGAAGTGGTCCGCCGACGTCGACGTCATCTACAACGCCAGCGCCGCGGAGACCGGCGGCGAACGGCACGTCCGCTTCGTCACCGAGTCGGACTGCAGCGCCTCGGTGCTGAACGTGCAGATCTCCGACGCCGAGATCCAGGACTTCAACGCGAGCAACCGGGCCCTCGCCGCGCAGGGGTTCAACCGCAAGGACCGCAAGTACATGATGTTCACCGACGCCAAGGTGTACTGCGGGATCGGCACCTTCGCCGGCGACGAGCGCCCCGGCCAGGACAACCTGAGCAACTTCGGTCCCTCGTACGGCCGGACCGACTCCGGGTGCTGGAGCGGCAGCACGGCCGCCCACGAACTCGGCCACAACCTGGGCGCGGTGAACAACAGCGCGCCCAACTCCAGCAAGGCCGGGCACTGCGTCGACGAATGGGACGTGATGTGCTACTCGGACGCCCCCGACTACCCGCAGATGCGGACCGTCTGCCCGGACCGCGCCCATGACGACCGGCTCGACTGCAACCACGACGACTACTACAACACCTCCCCGTCGCCGGGCAGTTACCTCACCACGCACTGGAACGTCGCCAACAACCGCTTCCTCATCGCCGGTGGCGGCAGTGGCCCCGACCCGACGCCCACCCCGACGCCCACCCCGACTCCGACCGGCACGCCGACCCGCACGCCCTCGCCGTCCCCGACGCCCACCGGCAGCACCACCCCCACGCCGACCGGCTCCCCGTCGCCGACCGCGACCCCGACCGCGACCCCGACCCCCACCGCGACTCCCACGGCGGGCAACACCGGCCCCGCGGTGGGCGTCAGCCAGGTCACCCAGAACTCCGCCGTGCTCAGCTGGACCGCCGTACCCGCCGCGGCCGGCTACGACGTACTGCTGAACGGCCAGGCGATCGGCACCGTCCGCTCCACGGTGGTCGGCGTGGTCCGCCTCGCCCCCGGCACCTCGTACACCGTGGCCGTGGCCGTCCGCGACGCCGCCGGAGCGGTCGGCAAGCCCGGTCGCACCGCCACCTTCCGCACGGTCACCGACGCCGGCCGCCCGCAGCCGGGCACGCGCTACACGATGGTCAACGGGCTGACCGGGCAGGCCGCCGACCTGTGGGGCAGCTCGACGAACGACGGGACCGTGGCCATCGCCTACCAGCGCACCGGCTACGCCAACCAGAAGTGGCAGTTCGAGGACGCCGGGAACGGCGCGGTGCGGATCAAGTCCGCGCGCTCCGGCAAGTGCCTGCAACTCGGCGGCGCCCCGGTGGCCGGTCAGTACGTCGCCCAGCAGCCGTGCTCCGACACGGCCGCGCAGAAGTGGCAGCTCAACGCCGCCGAGGGCGGGTTCACCGTCACCGCGGACGGCGGCTCGCTCGTGCTGGGGCTCAGCACTCGCTGGTACTACGGCGGTTGGCTGCTGGAGCTGCAGCAGGCGAACGGCCGGCCGCAGCAGAACTGGTCGCTCCTGAAGACCACGTAGGCAGGCAGCTCCGACCGACCGCGGGCCGCGCGCCCGAGGACCGTGGCCCGGCTGCCCGCCAGCCTGGTGCCACGGTCCCGCACGTCGCCCGGCCCGCGCGCCGGGCGCGGCCACCCGTTCCGGCGCGGCCGCGCCCGGTGCCCCCGTTTCCCGCACCCGTCCTCCCACACCGCTCCGAGGAACACCTGCCATGCGAACCCGCCCGCTCCTCGCCGCCTGCGCCCTCGCGGCGGCCGCCGTCCTGCCCGCCGCCGCACCGGCCGGTGCCCACGGCGACAGCGTCCACCTGGACGTCACCGGCCAGCAGAACGGTCGCGTCAGCACCGTCGCCACCTGGGAGAACGACCACGACCCGGTCACCGAGGAGTTCGCCGGCACGCTCTCCGCCACCACGGCGGACGGCCGGACGGTGGGCCCCTGGCGACTGGTCGGTGTCCCGGGCCGCCCGGGGACGTACACCACCCGGGAGATCCTGCCCGCCGGGCACTGGCAGGTGACCGTCGACTGCGCCTTCCCCTCGCTCGGCCACGCCCAGCGCGAACTGGACGTGGCGGACGCCGTCATCGACGACCCGGTGCCCGCCGGCACGGCGGCCGCGTCGCCCCCGGCCGGTGTGCCGTCGGCCGCGTCGACGGGGACGGGCGCCGGGCCCGTCCCGGTGCCCACCGGCGGGCCGGTGTCCGAGCCCGCTTCCGCCGGTTCCGCACCGACCGCGGCCTCCGGCTCCGCACCGACCGCGGCCTCCGGCTCCGCCTCCGCGCGCGACACCTCCGACTCCACCACCTGGGCCGCCGCCGGCACCGCCGTCGCGGCCGTGCTGCTGGTCGGCACCGGGCTCCGGCTCCGGCGGCGCCGCCGGGCCTGAGCCTCCGGCCCCGGCCGCCGGGCCGAGCGGTCCGGCCGTACCGCCAGGGTGCCTGCCGGGGACCGCCCGGACACGAACGGACGTCCTTCCCGGTCACCGGGCGCCATCGGGCACCCGGTGACCGGGAAGGGATCCACCTCGGACGGAGAACGTCCTGGTCACCGGCTGCGCGGGGTCCATCGGCAGGGTGATACCGCGGGATCTCATCGGTGACGAGGCGGTGCTGGCCGGTGCCCGGGACGGGGTCGAGGCCGAGCGGATCAGCGGCTTCTACCTCCGCAGCAGAGTCCGCTACCTGGCGGCGTCGACGGCGTCGAGGCTGGTGCACACGCCGGAGGGGACCGGCCACGACTTCCCGCACGAGGCACCGGAGTTCGTGGTCGGCGTGGTCGGGGACCTCGTGCGGGAGCTGCGTGTGATCAGCCCATGACCGTTCGGGCGGAGTCCGCCCGGACCGGGCGTCGGCGGGAGAAGGCGCCCAGGTCGATCACGTTGCCGGTGTGGTCGCCGCGGTAGTGGACCGGGTCGCCGTCGTGGTCGTGACCGGCCTCGACGCGGTCGATCAGGGTGGCGAGGAAGCGGCCCACCAGTGGGGCGTTCTTGAACTGGTTGCCGCTGGTGCCGATCGCGACGTAGTAGCCGTCGAGGGCGGTGCGGTCGTAGATCGGGGTCCAGTCGTCGGCGACGTCGTACACGCCCGCCGCGCCGAGGGGCCGGTTGGGGACCCGCAGCGCCGGGAACCGGCGAGCCGCCCGGGTCACCTGGGTGCGGAAGCGGCGGGCGGTGGGGCGGGGATCGGCCTCGTCCGGATCGTCGATCCACTCGTGCGGGTCGCACTCCGGCTCGGTCCCGCCGACCAGGAGGTGCCCGCCGGGGGCCGTGCGGACGTAGGTGCCGAGGTCGAGGTCGGCGACCAGGGGGAACGGGTCGGCGGTCCGGACGTCCGGTGCGGCGACCTGGTGGACCTCCTCGCGCAGCGGACGCACACCGATCGTGAAGTCGTCCCCGACCCCCGCCAGCCGGTTGAGGCCGCCGGACCACGGGCCGGCGGCGTTGACCACGACCGGTGCGCCGATCCGCGTGCCGTCGGCCAGGCGGATGCCCGTCACCCGGTCCGCGTGCCGGTCGACGGCCACCACGGTGTGGTGGAGGAGGAAGCGGGCGCCCAGCTCGGCCGCGGCGTCGGCGAGGTTCTGGGCGGCGAGCTGAGGGTCGTCGACGTACCCGGCGTCCGGCGTGACCAGGGCACCGAGCTCGCCGGACGGGTCGGCGAAGAAGGCGTCGTCGTCCACCGGCTTCGGCGGCCAGTACCGCCCGGGGTCGATCCCGGGAAGGCGCCTGCGCAGCGTCGGGGCGTCCCACCGCTCGTACGGGACGCCGGCGCGCTCGAACAGGGCGGCGGTCTCGGACGGCGCGACCTCGGGGGAGTCGAGCAGCACGGCACCGGTGCGGTGGAAGGCGGCGAGCGGGCGGCGGCCGGTGAGCCGCAGGTGGTCGGGCCAGGACGTCCAGAGGTGCTGCGCCTCCCAGGCGGTGGCGACGCTCGCGAAGGTGGAGTAGTTGAAGCGGATGATCGCACTGGAGGCGCTGGTGGAACCGTGGCCGACGGCGCCCGCCTTGTCCACGACGACCACCTGCCGCCCGGCGCGCGCGAGTTCGAGGGCGACGGCCGCGCCGATCACCCCGGCTCCGACGACCACGGCGTCCGGTCGAACGACGGTCATGACGGCCCCTCCCCGGGCGGTGGCGTGCGCAGGCTCGGCACGGCGGTGAACAGCGTCCGAGTGTACGGGAGCCCAATCGGCGAGATCGGCCATGGGTCGTCACTGCGTTAGCGCTGCACAGGTGTTGGCGCCCGACCGACACCATCCGCCCGTGGCCCGGGCGACGGTATGCCCGTTGAACGCAGGGCACACCCCCGGCATCCAGAGAACAGGACGAAGACCGATGACGACGTGGCTGGACTTCACTTCCCTGCTCGCCAAGGCGCTCGGCCCCGAGAACGTCACGTTGGACACGGAGAAGGGCACCACGGCGACCGCCACCTTCGAACAGTCGCTCAAGCTCGATGACGGCACGACCAAGAAGCGCCACCAGAAGCTGCACTTCGAGTACGACGGCAAGAATGCCGGCTGGATCGCCGTCACCTCCTTCATCGGCCCCGCCGACGACTTCGAAATCCCCGCCCTCCTCGAATTCCTCGGCGCGGACTGGAAGCTGCCCGCCGCCGTGGTCGTCGACAAGCAGCTGGCCCTGCGCCATCACTTCGGTCTGCCCGAGGCCGACGGCGGCAAGGAGGCGGAAGCGGTGAACAAGGAGGTGCTCGACAAGGCACTCGCGTCGGCCGTGATCGTCGGCAGCCTGGCCGACTTCCTGGAGGCGAACATCCTGGAGCAGGACGAGAAGTAGCCGCCACCACGGCATTCCGGTGCCCCGCCCACACGGGCGGGGCACTGGGAGACCGAACCACAGGGCACGGCCGGAGCGACCTTGCGGCACGATGGCCGGCCCCGGCAGATACCGGTGCGGGGCGTACTGGTGCCAGGGCGTCTCCAACCGCAGGCCTTTGCGCTGCCGCCCGGCACGGACGAAGCGTGGCTCTTGGTCCCTGTCAGCCAGCCGGAGCCGCACATGGGTGAGCGCCGTGCCACCCGGCTGTCCCGGCTGCGCGGTTCTTCACCCGCCCCGGGCCGAGTTGTGCGGCGAGGCCGCCGATCGGAATCCGATCCTCCGGCGTTCGGGCGGATGGGAGCGGCTCCGCCTGCGGGAGCGGTCGGAGCAGTGTCTCGCCACCGTGTCCGACACCCGCAGCGGCAGTAGGCCTGGCCCTTCCGTGCGCTTCTACCGGGGTGGAGCCGGCCGTCCTGGCGCAGGCACTTATGTGCGTGTTCCATCCTGAGCGTCCGCGTCCGCGCCCGGGAGCGGGAGAGGCGCATCCGTGGCGGAGGTCTGTGTGTCTGCTTGTGCGGGCGAGCCGTCGCCGTTGGTCACGGCTGCCGCATCTGCGGAACCCGTTGGCTCGGTGCCGAGGCTGCGGCTCGAGCTGAAGCCGGCGGTGAACGAGCCGCCTGGAGTGATGATGAAGTGCCGGATCTGGAAGACAAAGAGTTGGCCTGGAACGACAAGGAAGCGGACGTACCGGACCTCGGCTCCGCCGTTGGGGAGCGTGTGGCTGGACAGCGGCGGGGTGATGGCCCCCCTGGGGGTCCAGGTGGTTCGATCGTTCGATGTTTCGACCCTTCCGGCCACCCCGGATGCGGTGAAGTGGATGTCGATCCTGGTGATGCGGCGAATTTCCCCGAGGTCGACCATCGCCCAGTCGTTGAAGTACGGGGTGAGCCTCGACTGGTAGTAGGTGTCGTCCCGGCCGTCCAGCATCTTGTCGGCCGTGTGGCCTGCCATGCCCTCGGGGAGGGCGCTGGCGGTCGGTAGGCCGGCGGTCAGGGAGTTGCGGGCTGTCACCGAGGTGGCGGTGAGCTCGCCCGACACGGTGGCGTTCCCGTCGACGGTCAGGCCGCCGGTGCTGACCGAGATGCCGCCGGCCGACTGGTGGATGTTGCCGGCCACTTCGATGTGACTGCCGTTCCCGACGATTTTGGGGACGGCCAGCTGGTTGCCCGGCGCAATGGTGACGTCGCCCTTCGCGATGACGGTGCCGTTGACGATGAGGTTGCCGATGTCGAGGTCGGGTTTGAGGACGGTGAGATGGGTGGAGAGGATCCTCACGACGGGGTTGGACGGGTCGCCGGTGGTTCCGCGCAGGTAGAACGTGGTGTCGGACGTGATGCCTTCGATGGGCAGGCTGGTGCGGTTGGTGACGTCGCGGTCGACCCCCGGGTACAGCAGCTCGTAGGTGGCGTTGGCGGAGCGTTCCCAGGTGAGCTTGACGTCGCCGCCGTTGGGGATGATGGAGGGTTCGCACTGGAAGTTGCGCAGGTAGAAGTCGGCGGGGAACTTGCCGAGGTTGAAGATCGTCTTCCTGGCCTCGAAGTCGGCGTCTCCGGTGCGGGAGCGTTCGGTGACGGTGACCGGGGCAGTGCCGACCTTGCGGCTGATCGGGATGTCCGACAACTGGATGGTGAACCCGGTGCCGGGGCCGATCGGGGCGTGGCTGCCGACGGGCGCGCAGACGAACTCCCTGGCGGCCGCGTCCAGGCGCACGGTCCAGCCGGAGAGGCTGATCCGGGGACTGATCTTGTTCAGGTCGGTGGCGAGGTCGGGGGCCATCGTCCCGGCCGGGACCTTCACCTTGATCCATTCGACGTCGGCCGGAGTGCCGCTCTGCCGGGCGACCGAGATGATCAGTTCCCCGATCTCCTCGGGGGCCTGCGGGTTCTCGGGTGATGCCTTCAGCGGGCTCGGGGTGGTGGTGATCTGATAGGTCAGCAGCGGATCGTCGGCGGCGGTACCGGCGTTCTGGGTCTGGATCACGACGGACACGGGGTGGTTCTCCTTCGGATTCATGGGACGCGCCGTCCCGTTCCCGGGACGGCGCGTCACGGCGAGGCGTGTCAGCGGTCGGTGCGGCTGTGTGGGGCGGCGTCGTCGAGGGTGAGGAAACCGGAGCGGATCTCGGGTTCGGCGAGGGGGAGGTCGTACTGGTCCTGGCCGAGGATCGGCAGCTTCTGCCAGGTGCCGCCGCGGTTCTCGGACCACGTCCAGGTGCCGACGATGTCGGCCGGGGCCGGCATGAGGGCGGTCTCCTCGCTCTCCTCTTGCGGGCCGCGCAGGGCGGTGGTGGCGGCCAGGAGCGGTCCGGTGCGGAAGTGCACGCTCATACGGGCGATCGCCGGGTCGGTGAACTCCTGCGGGACGAACACCTTCTTGGTGGCGAAGATGTCGGTGGTGGCGTGCACGGCCGCGCGCGGATCGAGCAGCACGGTGGCGACCGCGGTGCTGTTGTCACCGAAGTCCAGTTCGAGGCTGGGCTTGTCGCCGATCGGACGAAGGTAGCCGCCGCTGTCGGCGGCCGGGGCGACGATGGTCTCGAAGTGCTCGTAGTCGTCGTTGAGGACGTAGCCGGCCAGGCCGTCGTCGCTCTGCTGCGCCTCGCCGAGGCGGATCGTCCACGGGTAGCCGGGCAGCCGGGAGGGGGAGGGTCCGAAGAGGTTCTGCCAGCTGACGTCGGTGCGCAAGGGGCCGCGGAGGTTCATGGTGAGGCGGGTGCGGACCAGGGCGAGGGGGCGTCCGAGGAGGAAGCCGAGGCCGGGGTCGGCCGGTCCGTCCGGGTCGATGGTCTGCAGGGCCTGGTCGAGGGTGGCGCGGAACGCGTCGAAGGTCTGCGGGCCGCGGGTCTTCACGGCGTTGAGCAGTTGGTAGGTGTGCCGGGTGAGAGCTTCCAGTTGCTCGAAGTGGGTCACCTGGGAGCCCGGCAGGGCGCTCCAGGAAACCTCGCGCTGGTCGCTGGGGTTCAGGGTGACGCGTAGTTCGCCGAGGGCGGCGCCGTCGGGAGCGTGGACGACGAGTGACTGGTCGAGGCGGTTGTGCAGCAGCCAGGCGCAGACGGGGTTGGCCCCGGGGGTCAGGTCGGTGTCGTCGTCGGTGGTCGCGGCAAGGAAATCGAAGCGCAGGCGGGCCGGCTGCAACAGGCGCGGCCCGAGTTCGACCAGCCGGTCGGAGTCGTAGCCGCTGACGGGGTGGGCCGGGCGCATGGTGTCGGGCATCTCGGGCGCGAAGTGGCTCGCGGTGCCGATGAGGTTGACGGAGCGTCCGAAGCGGTCGACGACGGCCAGGTCGAGGAAGGCGAGCTGGCCGGCGCGCAGGTCCTGGAAGGTCGAGTCGGGCCACTCGTCGTCCCAGTCGCCGGGGAAACCGCCGGGGTCCGGCGGCGGGTAGTCTCCGTTGCCGATCAGGGTGGCCAGGTCGCCGGCGGGCTGGAGGCCGGCCAAGGGCTGGCGTTGGGCGATCATGGCGCCGAAGCCGTCGAGGGTCTGGGAGAGGTAGTCCGCTTCGCGGACCTGGGAGCGCATCTGCCGCAGGGCGTCGGCGGGCAGCTGGTCGCGCACGCGGGCGTAGGTCTGCAGGGTGCCGTCGACGATGTGGCCGGCGGTGGGGGCGAGGGTCTGGTGGCCGTGGACGGTCAGAGGCTCGCCGGGCTGCCCGCTTCCGTTCCACTGGTAGCGGGAACGGTCGACGAAGTCCCAGTGCGCGGTGTCGCCGTCGCGGAACGGCAGGGGGAAGTAATGGGCCTTCCACAGCAGGAACAGCGGCTGCCAGGGCATGGTCCAGGGTGCGGTGCCGTACTCGGGCAGGGTCCCGGTGACCTCGCGGATCGCCCCGGACTTGAGCGCGCGCTCCAGGATGAGGAACTCGGCGAGCAGCGCGGGCAGGCAGGGCGGCTGCTGGCCGGTGAGGTCGATCCGGGCGGCCACGGCGGCGACGTCGGCGGTGGTGGTGCCGGAGGCGCTGGTGACCAGACGTTCGGGGGTGCGGCAGGGCAGGGCGGTGTCGCGGGTGAGCGGGGCGTGGAGGTTGGCGCCCTGAAGCGTGAGGACCGGGTCGGCGCTGTACTCGAAGTCCTCGGCCGGGACGCGGATCAGGCGGCGGGCGGCCCGGGCGCCGTAGTCCGGGTACAGGGCGTCGATGCGCGCCGCCAGGTCGGTCTCGCTCTTGCCCCAGGGCAGTTCGGCGCGCTGTGCGGCCAGCTCGCGGGCGAGGGCGACGACACGTCCGGCTGCGCCGTCCGGGTTGGCGGGGTCGAGTTCGTCGTCGATGCGGGCGGTGAACTCGTCGGACTTCCTCTGCAGGTGGTTGAGCCACCACAGGTGGTAGAGGTGTTCGCGGGCGGTGTCGAGTTCGGCCTCGGTGGCGTCGTGGGCGGCCTGGCGGCGGTTGAGTTCGGCGACGGTGTCGGCCTCCGCGGCCCGGGCCGCGCGGGAGGTGGTGCGGCCGGTCTCCTCGCCGCGTTCGCCGATGAACCACCGGTATCCGCCGGCGACGGGGCCGAAGGCGCTGTCGTGGGCGCGGCGGTCGGTGAGGAGGTCGGCCTCGGGCCGGTCGCGTTCCTCCAGGGCGTCGATGCCGCCGAGCAGGAAGGCCCGGAACAGGTCGGCCTCGTCTGCGGACAGGGCGCCGGGTCCGGCGGACTGGGCTCCGAGTTCGGCGACGGCCTCGGCGATGCTGTTGGAGACGATCGCGGTGACGTCGGCCGGCTTCGGGCAGGGCGAGTCGGGGACGGGACCGGTCAGGTCCCAGTCCAGGCCCAGGACCGTTCCGGAGTAGACGGAGGAGCGGATGCCGCTGCCGGAGCCGACGGGCGGCGTCCATTGCAGCTGCTCCAGCAGGGCGGCGAGGTCGTCGGCGCGGGCGAGGATGTCGCTGTCCGGTTGGGCGTACCAGCCGACGACGAGGTAGCTGAGCCGCTCCTGCGCGGGCAGTTCTGCCTCGGGGGTGTCCAGGAGGGTGTCGTGGAGGGAGAAGACGTTGCTGTTGTAGGGCTGGAAGACGGAGAAGGTGGGCAGGCCGGGGCCGATCGCGGTGAGAAAGGGCGCGCGCCGGCCGGTCGGCTCGCGCCAGGGGCCGGTGAGGTCGTGGCACTTGCCGATCAGGGTCGCGGCGGGTTCGTCGCGGTCCGGGTCCTGGAAGGAGACGCTGCCGTTCATCGGGTCGAGGTAGTCGCTCTCGACGATCCACGCCTTGAGCGTGCGGCTGCTGTCGGTGTGCCGTACGACGAGCCACCGGTTGGGTACCAGGGGGAAGTCGCCGATGCCTTCCTCTTCGTCGTGGCGGCCGCGGGTGAGGGCGGCGGGCAGTTCCCACTGGAGGTAGACGCCGAGGCGGTCCTCCCGGCCGGTCCACTCCTCGGGGCTGGAGAACGGGTCCGGTTCGGCCGGGACGCCTTGGCCGACGTCCTTGAAGTTGGTGATCCACCGGTGGAACACGTGCGGGGTTGCGGTGTCGCGGGTGGCTCGGTTGACGGCGAGGGCCGCGACCTCGACCGGCACGACGAGGGTGGTGTCCACGGACATGGCCCGGGGTCCTTTCGGTCAGCGCGTGGCGTTACGGCGCGGGAACGGCGCGGGAACGGGGTGGGGATCAGGGCCGGGAGAAGGTCTGCGCCTGCGGCGCGTTGATCATCTGCAGGGCGAACTGCGCCGAGGAGATCCGGTTCACCCCGTGCGCCCCGGACAGGGCGGGCACCAGGGCGTCGCCGGGTCCGTCCACGTTGAGGACGTCCCGTCCGCCCGGGCGCAGGAACCGGGCGAAGCCGGCCGGCTGCGGGAACTCGTCGATGGGGTGGCCGATCCGGTCCCCGGTGATCTCGCGCAGATCGATGGTGCCGAGGTCGCCGATGCCGAAGCACAGGCCGCGCGGCGGCTCCGCCAGCTCGAAGCGGTCGATGAGTTCCGGGAAGAGCGCCAGGCGGATCTCCGTGCCGAACACGGCCTCACGCACGGGCTCGACGACCTCGGTGCCCTTGTAGGCGGTGACGATGGTGTTGGGCCAGTTCGGGACCAGACTGGAGTTGATCAGCACCGCGCACTGCGGGACCGGCCCCCCATCGGTCGCGAGCTTGTTGAGGTCGGCGTCCAGGGCGTGGCCGACGCCGACGCTCAGCGCGCCGTCGACCGCCGCCCGCACCCAGCCGGCGTCGAGGTAGGCGAAGCGGATGCTCTCGGCCGGCAGGGCGCGCGGGTCGGGGACCAGGTGGGACAGGCTCAGCAGCTCCAGGCGGCGCAGCGCGTCCAGCCAGGCGGTGACCTTCGCGAACGTGTCGGGGGCGGCCTGGGTGAGCAGGCTCGCCACGCCGGGCCGGGCCAGGACGGCACGTGCGTCACCCTGGCCGCGGCGGGTGCGGGCGGCGGTGCGGCGCCGGCCGGCCCTCAGCTGAGGACCGGCCTGGTCGAGGGCCTGGACGAGGCGGGCGCCGGCTGAGCGGGCGTCGTCGTCGGTGAGGAGGCGGTCGAAGGTCTCGAAGGCGAGCGGCGCGGTGAGGTGACGGCTGGTCAGTTCGGTCGCGGCGCGGGCGGCGAGTTCGGGGTGGGAGGCGAGGCGACGGGCCGCGGTGCGGGCGGCGGAGCGGAACTCCAGCAGGGCGTTGCGGAACTCGGCGTCGGCGAGGGCGAGGGTGCGGCCGGTGGTGAACGCGGCGGCGTAGGTGGTGTCGAAGACGCCGTACTGCTGCAGGTAGATCAGAGCCTCCCCCGGGGAGTCCAGGCGGGTGGCGGCCGGGTCGGGAAGCTCCTGGGCGGGTTCGGCGGTGAGCGGGCCCCGGTAGAAGGCGAGGGTGCGCTCGCCGGTCTCCAGTCGCTGGGGCAGGGCGACTGCCCCGCCTGCCATGCGCTCCAGGGCTTCCTTCTGCGGGCCGGCCGGATTGGCAGGTCCGGTGGTCGGTACGCGCAGGCGCAATTCGTCCTCGGGGCGCACGGTGGTGCCGTCGGTGGTGGCCAGGTGCTGGGCGAGGTCCCCGAAGCCGATGCCGGAGTCGGGTTCGGTGGTGAAGGACCAGGAGGCGAGGGAGACCAGCCGTACGCCGTCGGTGGGGGCGGGGGCGGTCAGGTATCGGTCGTGGCCTTCGAGGGAGGCGAGGTGGACGACGTGGCGCCCGCCCGCGGCCGCGGGGAAACGGTTGGCGACGAGGACGGCGTTGAGTTCGCCCTCGTCGGGCTCGGGGTCCGTGCCGGCGCGGGTGGCGTCGGGGCGCCCGCCCTCGCGAAGGTGCGCGAGGTAGCCCATTTCGGAGGGCAGCGGCTTCACCGCGTCGAACAGGGCCTTGGGGACGAGGATGGTGGCGCACTGCTCGTCGTACTCGTCCGGGTGCATGCTCCCGGGGGCGATGGCCGGCACCGCTCCGGGGCCGTGGGCGCCGTCGAGCAGCTCACCCACGCTGCCGGCGGTGACGAGGCCGACCGCGTCCGGATCCTCGGGCAGTTCGTCCTCGCGGAAGAGCAGCAGGGCCATCCACGGGACGGCGCCCGGCCGGCCGTCGCCGAGCGGGCGGGCCCACGGCAGGCCGGGGGCGTCGAGGTTGATGTGGGCGAGGGTCTGGCTGTAGGTGCCGACGGCGTCGGGAACCGGGAACCGGGCGTTGATGCCGGTCGGGTCGAAGCTGAAGCGCGGCTGGACGACGTCGAAGGGCTGCGGGGTGGCGTCGATGACGCGGTCCTCGCCGTCGAGGTCCTTGAGGATCTGCCGGTTGTCGATCCGGTACCGGCCGGCGTACAGCGAGGGGATGCGGTGGTCGAAGAAGCGGGTGCGGTGCTCGGCCCCCGGGGTGGTGGTGCGCGGCTGGGGGACAGGTTCGGAGGTGGTGGTCACAGGGCGTGCCTTTCGACAGGACGCGGCAGTGGGCGAAGGGTTTGGGGCGCATGGCGGATCGGGCCGCCCGCGGAGGCGGTGCGGGCGGCCCCGGGTGCGGCGCGTCCGGTCAGCCGGCGATGAGCATCGGCTCGGCGGTGAACGCGGTGCCGGCGGCGTGCGCGTAGCCGCTCAGGTCGGTGTCGAGTGCCCCGAGGTCGGCGCCGAGACCGGTCAGAGCCTGCGCCAGCGCGGTGCGACTGCTGCGGATGGCAGGGGTGTCGATGCCGTCCTGGATCACCTCGATGACGTTGACGTCGTCGGGCCGTGCCGGCACCGGGCCGGTGGCCGCCTCTCCGGAGAGCGGCTGGTTGCCGTCGGGGTTGATCGGGCCGAAGGAGATGGCGTTCTCGTCGAGGAATCCGGTGGACGCGCCGTGGTCGACCGGGGGTGAGGTCAGCCGGATACCGAGGAGCCGCTTCGGGATGATCCCGTCGTCCGGGGTGTCCGGCTCCTGGCCCCACAGGCCGTTGGGCACGTTGCCGAGCAGCACCGCCCGGCCCCAGGGCCGGTCCCTAGGGGTCAGCGTGTACGGGGCGCCGTTGAAGGAGAGCCAGACGCGCAGTTCGCTGCCCCTGCCCCGCAGGTGCATGGGCAGAATGTCCAGCGCCTTGTCGGAGGCGACCTCGACGGTGTCACCGCCCTGGTTCAGGTACACCGTGCTGACGGGGGCCTGGGTGTCGGCGGTGAACGTGAAGCCGCCGTTGCTGACCAGCCACGGCTTGACCCCACCGCGGGTGGCCGGGGAGCCCTCGCCGGTGTACCCGGCGATCGCCGTGGTGCGGACCATGTTCTCCGGCGGCGGCAGCATGCCCTGGAAACCTCCCCAGTCCAGCGCCGGGGCCTGGTTGCGGCGGCCGGCGCCGAAGCCGATGGTGAAGGAGATGAACCACAGGTGGACGGTGGCCTCCCCACCCACCGCCGGGCCCCAGACCCGGACACTGACGCCGACCTCGACCGAGATCCTGACCTTGACGAACCAGACCTTGATGGTCGCGGAGACCCCGACCCGCACCCCCATGCCGACGTCGAAGTAGAAGGGGTTCCACTCCAGCAGGGCGTCCACGCGGGCGGTGAGCCAGGCGCGCAGCATGCCGGACTGGAAGACGACGTCCAGGGAACCGCCGGCCATCAGGGACTTGGGGGTGAACGCGGCGTAGGCGTTGCCGGTGATGTTGACGGTCGAGCCGACGCCCCAGGTCAGGCCGGCCGGCTGCTGGCGGGGGTAGCGGGCGGGCAGCTCCCGGCCCGCGGGAATCGCGCCGAGCATGAACGCGAAATCACCGGCGTTGACGTGGTTGCCGAACCAGAACTTCATGCCGACGCCGCCGCGCAGCTTGCAGTTCGGGTCGATGAGGAACGTCTTCTCGGTGAACGCCGCGCCGATGCTCAGCTCCCCGGCGGTGGGGCGCAACGTGGCTTCGATGCCGATCTCCACCCGGGCGATCTTCTTGTCGCTCTTGGTGGGCAGCTGCATCCCGGCCGCGCCGAGCAGGCTGATCGTCAGGTCGGAGCCGGTCTGCACCAGTGCCATGGCGCGGCCGCTGAACGTCTCGAAGCAGTCGAAGGCCAGGCCGGCGGCGAACCAGAGGTCGCCCTCCTGCGCCCGCACCCACGGACTTCCGTCGCCGATCAGCTTGCTGAGGACCGCGAGCGGGTCGACCTCGTCGTCGTCGGCGCCGATCGCGCCGGGGTTGTCGAGGGCGACGAGGAACGGGAAGCTGCCCAGCGCGTCGGCGGCCGGGACCCGCACCCGGCTGTTCCAGCCGAACCCGGCGGAGATCCCGCGCACCTGGAACTGCGGTGGCCCGTACCCGATCTGGCTGCCGAGGGAGCCGTAGGCGAACAGCGACGGATCGGCGCCGCTCTTCGGGACGACGTAGGCGCCCATCGCGGAGCCGTTGAACGCGCCGGTGTCCACCAGGAGGACCCCGCCGACCACCGTCCTGTACGGCGCGGGGGCGGGCAGTGCGGTCAGGGCGCCGGCGATCCGCAGCGGCGGGTTGTAGTAGTCGACGCTCAGCCCGTTCTCTCCGCCCGGTGTGCCGATCGGCGACCAGCCGCGCGCCGACGGTGCCTCCAGGACCCGCATGCCCTTGCGGCGCCGCGGCCCGGGGCGCGGGGCGCGGATGCCGTGCTCGGTGACCAGCGCCTGCGGGGCGCGCTCGCGTGCGGCGCCGTCGCGGTGGCGCACCGCCGGCAGGGCACGGCCCAGGCCGTCGAGACGTCCGGGGTCGGTCGGCGGCGCCGGCGCGCGCTGGACCAGCCGTAGGGCGCGACCGTCCGTCAGCGCCCACGCCCCGGCCGCCAACGGGGTGCCGGCAGGAGTGCCGTCGACCAGGAGCAGAGCATGGTTCTCGCCGAGATCGGCGACGGCCAGCATGCCGGTCACCCACTCGCCGTCCGTGGAGAACGAGACGCGCACCGGCACCGCGGACGCGCCGGCGGTGGTCGAGGCAAGGCCACTGACGGTCATGGTCTGCGGATCGCCCTGCGCGCCGTCGATGCGCACGGGGCCAGGGCGGAACACGAGTGCGGCGGCATCCGGATCGGCGAGGACAGCTGCCGGAATCTCGACCGCACCTCCCGCGGCCGCTTGTTCGAGGAGCTTCCGAACGTCTTCCACGCGTGCTGTCACGGCGGCCCAACCCTCTACTCGGGGCAAAAGGGGAAGACGGAATCACGCGTCGGCCCCTGGTGCCAGCCCTGACGTGTCCGCTGAAGGGAGCCTAGCCAGGCAACCACCCTGAGCATGCTTCTACTTACATTCGGTTACGAGTATGGCTGAAAGTCGGCATCCGAACCGGCCATGGAGGTCGGCCCTGTGGTCGGTGCAGGGGGCGGGGCGCCAGGGCGCCCGTTGGTGCCGTGCTCCCACCGGTTCGAAGCCCTGGTCACCGGCCGATCAACAGGTCCGGCACTCCCGCCGCAGCGGTCTCACCGCGGCACCTCCGGGCCGCCGGGCAGAGCAGCGCCGCGGCTCGGTGCTGTTGGCCTCCCGCCGGTCGGGCCCGCGGAATACCCCCCTTTCCGCGGGCCCGGCCGTGCTCCGTCCCGTAGTGGATCGGACCGCTGGCGCCCAGCGTCCGTTTCGGACCTGCGACCGGATCGATGTCGCCTGCGGTCCGGACGGCGACATGGGTGTCGACGGCAGTGCACCTGGCGCCGGCGATCAAGAGCGGCGGTGAGGGGCCGCGGCCTGCCTGGGCCGGCCTGCTCGGACACGATGCCTGCGCTGCGACCCGCGTACGCAGGTTCCGAACGGCAGGCGCAGGCCGGCGGGGGCGCCCTCCGCCGACCGTGTTCCCCCTGGTTTGTCAAGAGTGATGGTGTGCTGACGGTCCGTCATGGAAAGATCCATCCGGGTCGGTACCGAGCCGGCCGGTGAGGAGGCAGCCATGTCCGAGACCACGCCCAACTCGAAGGGGCCGGCTCCGGTCCAGTACACGCCCGAAGCGGCCGAACCCGCGCTGGGCACGCTGTCGATCGAGTACCGCGACGGTCGACCCGTGATTGTCGTCAGCGGTGGGACCGCAATCCCTGAAAGGATCTCCGTGGTGGACGCGTCCGGCAACCCTGATGTGCGGTTCCAGGCTGTGGCCATCACTGGTGTCGGTCCGGTCGCCTTCAACCAATACGCCTTTTCCGCGAACGATCCGATCAACTTCATCGATGTCAACGGGAACTGACGTCCCCCTGGCCGGTCGGGCGGACTGCGCGGTCCGAAGTCCGCCCGCCTTGGGCTGGTGACACGGGCGGTACGGCGCTTGAAGATGCTGTCCGTGTCCGATCCGCCGAGAGCCGCCTGGTCCAGCGCATGAACGTCATCACTGCCTCCACGTACAAGGCGACTCTGCCCAGCGTGGGCTACCTGGTCCTCCACCAGCACGGGGCCGGCGGGACCGCGACCCTGGAGCTCACCCGGTTCGGGCAGCCCATCGGCCGGGCCACCGTGGGACCCGGCCGGAACGCCACCATCCGCGCCAACGAGGGGACGGAATTCCAGCTCGGCGCGCCCTCCTCCAGGCTGCACGCTCTCGAATGGTGGTCGATCGGCGGCGTGGCCCCCTGGCAGCACCACGCACCCCTCAGCGCCGGCAACGAGACAGGAGATCCACCGCGGACGGCCGCCATGCCGCAGATCACCACCACCGGCTCTGACGCCGAGTACGGCACGGACGCCGCACCACCGCTCTGCCTCGAAGTCACCACCAACCCCGACCCGGTGCGGGTCTCGCCCTCCGCGGGCGACCCGCATGCGCCGACTTCGTCCGCACACACGACTCGCCGATGCGGCGAGCGGCAAGGCAGCTGATGTGCCATTGACACCACCCCACTCACAGTCGTCGGACCGGAGCTCTGTGTCATGTTGGTGGTGATCATTCCCGTGCTCGGCCAGGGAGCCTGCTTCCGCCGGCTGCCGCAGGGCCGGGCACGGGTGCGGCGACGTGAGTGAGGAGTGGGCGTGGCGGACGTGAACTGGCAGAGTCTGTGGTGGGCGGTGTACGCGAGCGGGGAAGGCTGGAGCAAGCCGGAGCCGTTCGCGGACCATCTCAGCGCGAGGGGCGCCGCGCTTGCCGCCGTGGACGGCACCGTGTACTGCGCCCACAAGGGCGGGGGCACCCCCAGCGCCGAGACTCCGGTGCTGCGAAGAGGCGGACGAGAGGATCGTGCACCTGGTCCGCGGCGCCGACGGGAAGTGGGCGGAGGCCGTCGACGCGAACGGCGCCGCGGTGAAGACCCCCGACATCGGCGAGACAGTGGGGCCGTCCTCGCTCGGCGTGCACGACGGCAAACTGCACCTCCTCAGGGGCGCCTGGCTGACCAGGGAGAGTCCCGAGGGCCGGGAGGACGAGTACCGGCTGTGGCACGCCGTGTTCGACGGCACCGCCTGGAGCGAGGGCACCCTGCTCCCGGCAGCCCACGTGTCGGAATACCCTCCCGCTCTCGCCTCGTACGACGGCAGGCTCCACGCCGTCTACTCGACGCCCGAGAACGTCCTTCGGCACACGACCTGGACCGCCGAGGACGGCTGGGCGGACGGCCAGGACGTAGAGGGCCGCGAGTCGGAGTCACTGCCGGCCCTGCGTCTCGTAGAGCATCCGCCGGAACACCTGGGACGACCCAGTCTCCATCCACCCGGACGGATCCGTCCTCGCCCTGCGCGTGCTTCCGGAACGGGACCGCTGACGGCGCAGCGTTGTGCCGTTCCGACCCCCTGCGAGCTGATCCGCCGGATCGATCCGTCCGTCCGCGACCACACCGCCGATCGGGGTGAGCCGGCGGCTGCCGTCGAGGAGGCGCCGACCGCCCGGCTCCCCGGGCTGCTGCGCACGTCGAGCAGATGGTGGACCACCTCGCCGTCTCCTACGACTGGACCGGTGACCCCCGAGCGCCCGGAGTGTCCGGGGGGTGGCCGACAGCCCCGCGGCGGGGTGAGTGCCACAGCGATGACCTGCGCCCACCGGGCACCGGCGGGCGCAGGTCGATCGCGGGGCACCGCTGACGGTGTCGGTCACCGGGCCGGGGCGCTGGGCTCCGGTGGCGGATCGGTGCGGTTGCGGTGGGGCAGTTCGACGCGGACGGTGAGGCCGCCACCGGGGCGCGGGGTCGCGGTGACCGTGCCGTCATGGGTGCGGGTGACCGCCCGGACGACAGCGAGGCCGAGTCCGGAGCCGTCGCCGCTGCGCTGCCGGCCGCGTTGGAACGGTTCCAAGAGCGCGGGGACCTCCCGCGGGTCCAGGACCGGGCCGGTATTGGCGACTTCGATGAAGGACCGTCCGCCGTCGGTGCCGGTGGTGATGGTGGCCGTGCCGCCGTGGTGGTTGTGCCGTACCGCGTTGGCCATCAGGTTCAGCGCGACCTGGCTCAGCAGGGAGGGGTCGCCCCAGGCCGGTGCGGGCCGGGGGTCGGCCGTGATCCGGATGCCGGCCTCGTGGGCCTCGTCGGTGAGGTCGGCCAGGGCGTTCGCGGCCGCGTCTGCCAGGTCGACGGGGTGCGGTGTCAGGTCTTCGCTCTCGCCGCGGGCCAGGGTGAGCAGGGCCGCGATGAGGCGTTCGCTGCGGGCGTTGGCGTCCAGTGCTCGGCGGACGGCGGGTTTCAGGTCGTCCGGGATCCGGCCCTGGGCCAGGGGGATCTCCAGGGCGGTGCGCTGGAGGGTGAGCGGGGTGCGCAGTTCGTGCGAGGCGTGGGCGGTGAAGCGGCGCTGTGCGGTGAAGCCGCGGTCCAGGCGGTCGAGCATGGCGTCGAAGGTGTCGGCGAGTTCGCGGACCTCGTCGTGCGGTCCGGTGAGGGCGAGCCGCTCGCCCAGGGTGCTGTCGGCGCTGATCCGCCGGGCCGTCGCGGTGACCCGGTCGAGGCGGTGCAGTGAGCGTCGGCCGATCCACCAGGCGAGCAGCGCGGCGAGGACGGTGAAGGCGGCGAGCAGCAGCAGCGAGCGCGTGAGGAGGTCGCCGAGGACGGTGTGCTGGAAGTCCTCGAAGCGCTGGGCGGGGCTGGTGACCGCGGCGGGGGTCTCGAACGGGCCCGTCGGTGCGGAGGCGGGCGCCGCCGGCTGAACGGCGGGCTCGGTGATGGCGGTCGCGGGGACGACGAGGTCGCGGTTGGTCTCCAGGAGCTGGCGTGAACTCAGCCAGTTCAGTACGAGCAGCCCGGATCCGAGGACCGCGAAGACCGCCGTGGTCATCAGGGTCAGCCGGCCGCGCAGGGTCAGTCGGGCCGGCCGCGGGCGGCGTCGGATCCGCACCGGGCTCACAGCCGGTACCCGTAGCCGGGGTCGTTGGTGATCAGCGGTGGTTCGCCGAGCTTGCGGCGCAGGGAGTGCACGGTGACCCGGACGGCGGTGGTGGCCGGGTCCGTCGCGGCGTCCCACAGGCCGTCGCGGAGCTGTTCGGTGGTGACCGGGGCGCCGTCCGCGGCCAGCAGCATCTCCAGCACGCCGAGTTCCCTGGGCGTGAGCCGCAGCGGCCGGCCGTCGCGTTCGGCGATCCTGCGCACGGTGTCCAGGCTTACCCCGTGCCCGCTCAGCACGGTGACGCCGCCGCCGTGCCCGGAGCGGCGGCCCAGCGCCCGCAGCCGGGCGACCAGTTCCAGGTAGGAGAACGGCTTGGCCAGGTAGTCGTCGGCGCCCTGGCCGAGGCCGTCGACCAGATCGGCGAGCGTCCCGGCCGCCGTGAGCATCAGGATCCTCGCCGGGTGGCCGGCGGTGTTCAGGGCGCGGCAGACGGCGTCCCCGCTCAGGACGGGAAGGTCCCGGTCCAGCACCAGGACGTCGTAGTCGGTGGCGGCCGTCATTTCGAGCGCCCGGGCACCGTCGTGTGCGACGTCGCAGACCATGCCCTCGGCCCGCAGGCCCTCGACGAGCATCGCCGCGAGGTCGATCTCGTCCTCGACGATCAGCACGCGCATTCCGTTCCACTCCGATCGGCCGTGTCCCGCGTGTCCCGGGTGCGGTTCCCCTGGTCAAGGATGGTGTCACGGGGGTTAGCCGGGGGTTAGGCACACGCTCACCCGTGGCTAACACGCCGGTCCGTAGAACTGCCGGAGACCGCCACCGACCTTCGGCAAGGAGCACCACATGCGCAGCAGGACCATGCGGACCGTACTGGCGGCAGCCGCCGTCACAGCGGCACTGGCGATGAGCGGCTGCTCCTCCTCGGACCCGGTGCCCAGGGTGGAGGGAGGAACCGCCGCGGGGAAGGGCAAGCCCCAGGACGACGGCGCGGTCCGGCAGGCCTGGGTGAACTGCATGCACCAGGAAGGGCAGAACGGCGTCGAGCTGGACAAGGACGGCAACATCGTGATCCCGGCGACGGGAACCGACGGCGGCTCGACGTCCGCCTACGACACGGCGGCCAGGACCTGCGACGCCAAGGTCCCCGGAATCCACCAGGTCAAGCCGAGGAACATGGAGAAGTCCATCGAGGAAGCGCGCGCCTTCGTCGCCTGCGCGCGCAAGAGCGGCTACCCCGACCTCCCGGACCCGGACCCCAGGACCGGCATCCTCACCATCCCGCGCGCCTCCTTCGACATGGTCAAATGGGACGCCATCCAGCCGGCCTGCGGCCGGCTGCCGATGCCCGGCTACACCATCGGCCAGTGACCATGAGCGACCGCACCGAGACCCCCGCAGCCGAGGCCCCCGCCACCGAGGAGGGCCGGCCGGGCCGTACCCGCAGGACCCGCCGCCGGATCATCGTCCCCCTCGCCCTGGTCACCGTCATCGGCGGCTCGGGCGCCCTCGCCGCCACCCGCCCCTGGGAGCACCGGGCCTTGGCCCCGGCGCACTCCCCGGTCGGCCACGAGACCGTCGAGGTGCGCAAGGGCTCGCTGTCCAGCGGCATCCAGGTCGGCGGCGCCCTGGCCTACGACGCCACCACCGCCGTCATCCCCTCCGGCCGCGGGACCCTCACCGCCCTGCCCGCCGTCGGCACCGTCGTCAAACCCGGCGCCACGCTCTACGAGGTCGACGGAAAGCCCGTGGTCCTGCTGCGGGGGGACCGGCCGATGTGGCGCGACCTCGGCCCGGACACCGGCGACGGCCCCGACGTCGAACAGCTCGAACGCAACCTCATCGACCTCGGCCACGCGAACGGACTCGGCCTCAAGGCCGACCGGAAGTTCACCGCGGACACCGCCACCGCCGTCAAGCGCTGGCAGAAGGCCCTCGGCGTGCAGCAGACCGGGACGGTCACGCTCGGCAGCGTCGTCATGCTGCCCCAGCAGACCGCACGGGTCCAGCAGGTCGACGCGAAACTCGGCTCCGCCATCGGCAGCACCGCCGTCATGACCGTGACCAGCACCGACCTGGTCGCCATCGTCCAACCCGCCGACAACCAGACCTCCCGCTTCAAGCCCGACGGCCGGGTGACGGTGAAGCTCGCCGACGGCACCACCGTCGGCGGGCGAATCCGCTCCCTGATCAGGGGCGGCGCAGGCGGGGGAGGCGGTAACGGCCCGGGCGGCGAGGGCGGCGGCGGAAACCCGGAGAAGACCACCGTCACCATCGCGCTGGACAGCCAGCAGCAACCCCAGCAGGCCGGGCCCTCCACCGTGACCGTCACCGTCGTCGGCGACACCGCCGAGGACGCGCTGATCGTCCCCGTCACCGCCCTGATCGCCCTCGACGGCGGCGGCTACGGCGTCAAGGTCGCCGACGGCGCCACCACCCGCCTCGTCCAGGTCCGCCTGGGACTCGTCGCCGACGCCAAGGCACAGATCACCGGCGACATCCGGGCCGGCGACCAGGTGGTGGTCCCGGCATGACACACCCCCGGCCCAAGGGCACCACTCCCGTGCTCCAACTCACGGGCGTCACCAAGGAATACCCCGGATCGCCACCCCTGCGCATCCTGCACGGCATCGACCTCACCGTCGACCACGGGGAACTCCTCGCCGTCGTCGGCCCCTCCGGCTCCGGCAAGTCCACCCTCCTCGCCCTCCTCGGCTCCCTCGACCGCCCCACCACCGGACGGCTCTGCTTCGAAGGCCACGACCTCGCCGCCCTCACCGACCCCCAACTGGCCGCCCTGCGTGCCCACCGGATCGGCTTCGTCTTCCAACAGTTCTTCCTGCTGCCCGGGCTCACCACCGTCGAGAACGTCGCCACCGGCCTCCTCTACAGCGGCGCCCCCGCCACCCTCCGACGCACCGCAGCCGTCGACGCCCTGCGCGAAGTAGGACTCGGCCACCGCCTCCACCACCACCCGGACCAGCTCTCCGGCGGCGAGAAGCAACGCGTGGCCATCGCCCGCGCCCTCGTCGGCAACCCCGCACTGCTGCTCGCCGACGAACCCACCGGCGCCCTCGACAGCGCCTCCGGCGCCACCGTCGTCGACCTCCTGCGCACCCTCAACGCCAAGGGCACCACGGTCGTCGTCATCACTCACGACCGCGACCTGGCCGCCTCCTTCCCCCGGCGCATCGGCATCCACGACGGCCGCATCGACTTCGACGAACGCACCCCCCACCCCGCAGGAGCCTCCCGATGACGCCCGCCCCGCGCCGCACCCGGCTGCGCCCGACGGACCTGCTGCGCCTGGGCATGATCGGCCCGCGCACCCGCAGGATGCGCTCCGCGCTGTCCGCGCTCGGGATCTCCCTGGGGATCGCCGCCGTCATCGCGGTGACCGGGATCTCCGCCTCCAACCAGGCCCACCTGCTGGAGCGTTTGGACCGGCTCGGCTCCAACCTGATCACCGTCGCCCCCGGCAACGGCGCCGACCGGAAGCCGGCCCCGCTGCCCCCCACGGCCGAGAAGATGCTCGCCGACATCGCCCCCGTCCAGCAGGTGACCGCCACCGGGGCCACCAAGGCCCAGGTCTACCGCAACGACCTCGTACCGACGCAGCAGACCGGCAGCCTCACCGTGCTGGCCGCGCGCCCCAACCTGCTGGACGTCCTGCACGCCACCGTGCGCAGCGGACGATGGCTCGACACGGCGGGCGAGAGCCTCCCCGTGACCGTGCTCGGCGACCGGGCCGCGCAGCGCCTCGGCGTCACCGCCCCGGGCGAACGGGTCTGGCTGGGCGGCCAGTGGTTCGTCGTCACCGGGATCCTGGCCCCCAACGAGCTCGCCCCCGAACTCGGCACCGCCGCCCTGGTCGGCTGGCCCGAAGCCACCGCCCACCTGGGCGCGGACGGCACCGCCGCCACCGTCTACCTCCGGTCCCACCCCGAGCGCGTCCCCGACGTCCAGGCCGTCGCGGCGGCCACCGCCAACCCCGCCGGCCCGAGCACGGTCGCCGTCAGCCGCCCGTCCGACCTCTACACCGCACGGGCCGAAGCCAAGAACGCCCTCACCGGACTGGTCCTGGCACTCGCCGCCGTCGCCCTGCTCGTCGGCGGCGTCGGCATCGCCAACACCATGGTGGTGAGCGTGATGGAACGCCGCGGCGAGATCGGACTGCGCCGCGCCCTGGGCGCCCGGGGCGGCCAGATCGCCGCGCAATTCCTCCTCGAAGCCGTCCTGATGGGCCTCATCGGGGGCATCGGCGGACTGGCCCTGGGCGCCCTCACCGTCTACGGCTACGCCCTCGCCCAGGGCTGGCCCGCCACCATCCCGCTCTCCACGACCGCCGCCGCACCGCTGGTCTCGGTCCTGGTCGCCGCCGTCGCCGGGATCTACCCGGCCCTGCGCGCGGCCAAGGCCTCCCCGACCGACGCCCTCCGCTCGGCCTGACCGGCACGGGGCGGCATCCACGGCGGACAGGCGAGCCCGAGCGCGTGGCACCGACGTCCGCGAACTCACCCCGCCGGGCAGGGCGGCACCGACCGGGAGCGGGCGGCCGGCCCGTCGGCCGTTCACGATCAAGGGCCCCCTGGAGAACCGGTCGAGGACCCACTGGGGCCGCAACGGCGTACCGCCGAGGCGGGCGAAGACGAGGCCTTCGAGCCGGCCGTCGGGGTGGGCGGCCATCTGCCCCGGAGCTGATCGGCGGCGGGACCCATGTTGATCACGGGTGCGACGGCTGTGCGAGGACGGCAGGAGGGAAGACCTGGTCCGGCGCGGGGCACGGATGGAGTCGTCGCAGCGGCCCGGGACCGGGGGCGTATCGCGGAGGAATCAGGTTGGAGGACGGGGCATGTACCTCAATTACGTGCGGGTGCGGAACGTACGCGGCTTCTGCGGCGCCGGTGAGGTGGACCTCGACCTGACCCGGCCAGACGGCTCCTACGCCGGATGGACGTGCTGGCCGGCCGTAGCGGGTCCGGCAAGTCGACGTCGGTGAGGTCGGAGCCGTAGCAGCGGATCCGGTCCGGCTGGTCGGCCGCGTCGCCGAGCCGATGAGCGAGGCAGTCGCACGGCGACACGCCGAAGCTGGACGAAGGCGGGGCAAACACGCCACAGTGGGACACCAGGGCCTCCTGATGGTTCGTTGACTCGACATCACCGAACTGTGGAAGAGGCTCTTCTCCTATGCGCCAGCCGCGCAGTGATCACCCGAACGAGCCCAATGCGTGCGGAAGTTCGAGCGGCAGCCGGGCCCCTCGGTTTGGGAATCGCTTCTCGGCGCCCGGGCAGCGGTCCCAGTTCGAAGGCAACCGCCATCGGCCCGCGAACGGCTCGGCCTCCGGCTCCTCCTGGACTGGCTGCTGACCGCTGTCGGGCAGCGGGCGGGCCTTCAGCAGGACGGGAGCGGCGGCCAGGGGGGTGCCAGCGCCGGCGGCCTCGGGCACGTGTGCCCCGCCGGCCTCTGTGACGGCCGGGCCGCCCAGGGCGGAGCGGCCGCCGGGGGGGGGCGGGACCCGGGCCGCGGGCGGGGCGCGGGCGCGGGGGGGGGGGCGGAGC
>NZ_JBHXEM010000075.1:28798-42711 GCF_042724755.1 Kitasatospora sp. NPDC127067
GTTCTCCAGCGGTGACCGGGATCTGATCATCCCCCTCGGGGGGTTGGCGGGGTTCTACCTGGGGCGCAGGATCAGCGCAGGGTGGCGAGCACGGTGTCCGCCATCACCTTCGCGCCGGTGGCGTTCGGGTGGAACGGGACGGCCGGGGAGCCGGGCAGGGCGCCCTCGATCCAGCGGTTGTCCGAGCAGATGTCGTGGCCCGTGGTCGGGGTCGCGGTGTCGACGTAGGTCGCGCCGTTGGCGGTGGCGGTGGAGCTGAGCATGGCGTTGAGTCTGCCGAGCGTGCCGTGCAGGTACTCCACGTCGCCGGGGGTCACCGGCTGGCGCTGGATGCACGCCGATCCGTCGGCCGGCACCACGGACGGGTAACCCACGACCAGTACACGGGCGTTGGGGGCCTTGGCGTGGATCCGGTTCAACACGTCGGCGAGTTGGGGTGCGGCGCCGTTGATCCGGTCGACGAGGTCGTCGGTGCCGTACTGCCAGGACCAGGACCAGCTGGACCAGTCCCACTCCCAGTGGCCGTGGCTGTAGACGTCCTTGCAGGGCGTGCCCTGGGGGTTGACCACGGTGCCGCCGATGCAGGTGGCGATCACCTCGGCGATCCCGAGCGGGCTGGTGCCGAGGTCGTTTCCGCCGATGCCGATGGTCACCAGGTCGGTGTCTCCTGTGACGGCGTCGAGTTGGGCGGTGCCGCCCCACTCCGTGCCCGCGTACTGGGGCTCCGTCATTGCGCTGATCTTGGCGGCGGAGCAGGTGACGTCGGTGTACGCGCCGGCCTTGAGGGCGGACGCCACCAGGCTTCCGTAGTTGTGGTCGGAGCGCAGGCAGAGGCCTGCCGACTGGCCGGGCACACCGGCACCGGCGGCGTACGAGTCGCCCAGTGCCACGTAGTGCCGGGGGGCGCTCGTGTCGGCCTGGGCGGTGGTGGAGGTCAGCGTGAGGGCCGCGCCCAGCGCGGCCGCGCCGAGAAGGGCGGACTTCCGGGAGGCGGGGGTCGTACGGGGTTTCCGGGCAGGGCGAAGCACAGATTCCTCCTGGGGGAGAAGAACGGGTGGGGGGGTGCACGAGCCTGACCGCAGCTTTCGCTACTGGCAGGTAAGTTACTGTCGGGTTTCGCGCATGTCCATGCGTCGCACAGAGAATTCCGACGAATCTCCGGATGGAATTCCCGTGGCACTCCGCTGTGTATCGAGTGCATTTCCGAAACGCCCTGGAGCGGAATTCGCAGTGCCGCGTGGCAGCCCTCGCGCATTGTCGGCCGGAGCTGTCCGGGTGCTGCGGCGCACGGGTGGCGCGGCGAGCCCGCCCGGGAAGGCCGTGTTCGCGCCGGGGTCGCGACACCGCGCCGGATGTCGGCCCGGCCGCCGATGCCCGAGAGCGGCCCTGCGCGGCGCGGCCCTCCTTCCCTGCGCGCCTTATGTCAACAGCCTTGACGCTGAGCCCGGTGGGGCGGTCTGCTGTGCCGGGTCGGGTGCGTACCTGCCGGTAACTCCCGTTTGGCTGGCTGCTGGTGACGCCCAGCAGGACCCTCCTGTCGCGATGCGGAGATCATCGATGTCAGACCTGCCCAGCTCGCCCCGAACCCGGACGAGAGGCCTGCGCCGGGCCGCCTTGACCCTGCTCGCGATCACGCTGGTCGGGCTCGCGCCCGGCACGGCTTCCGCGAGTCCGAAGTCCGCGCCTCCCTCGCTTGCCCCGGCCGCCTCGGCGCTGTCGCTCCAGACGGAGAGCACCCCGCCCGGATCGAACAACTTCGACTGCAGGCCCACCGCCGCGCACCCGCGCCCGGTCGTCCTGGTGCACGGCACCATGTCCACCATGGGCAGCTGGGGAATGTTCTCCCAGGCGCTCGCCGACGAGGGGCCCTGCGTCTTCGCGCTCAACTGCGGCGGGGAGCCCGACGGTCCGGTCCAGGGGTACGGCGACATGCCGACCGGCGCCGGGCAGCTCGCCGCGTTCCTCGACCGGGTGCTCGCCGCGACTGGCGCACCCGAGGCCGACATCGTCGCCCACTCGCAGGGCGGCCTGCTGGCGCGCTACGTCATCCAGAGCCCCGGCGGCGCGCCCAAAATCCACGAACTGGTCGGCCTCGCACCGCCCAACCACGGCACCACCATGTCGGGCCTGGCCGCCCTGGTCGCCGAGATCCCCGGAGACGTCGACGCCGTCGCCTGCACGCTGGTACCGCCGCTGTTCGGCGGCTGACCGTCCGGTGACGGCGGGGACTCGGTGTTCCACCGGGGAGGCCGGGCCCCCGGGAGGAATTCCGAAGCGTGCTGGAGACATTTCCTGCCGCGACCGTCCGAAACGTCGGCATTGCCCGTCCGGTATGTATCGGAAGGGAAATTCGGCATGCCCTGAATCCACTCGGCGACCGCGTTGAAAATGGCCGTCGAGGCGTCCGGAATCGTTTGCCGTCGATTCATTCGAATATTGCAGCATTCTCCGCAGCACCGGCGAGGCGGTCGTCAGCGGACTTCCCGCCGCCGACCGCCAGTGGTTCGACCTGGTGCCGAACCAGGGCGGCTCCAGCCCCGCGCCGAGCAGTTTGCTTGCACTCGCCCTCTCCTCGGCCGTCCAGGCTCCGTCGCAATCGGCCGGCTCGAGAGCTTCGCTGGCGAAGAGCTTCTCGTAGGCGCTGTTGTGGACAGGCCCTTGTGCGGGAAGCGGCGGCGCGAGCTTCAGACTGCGCGAGAGGTCTTCGAAGAAGTTCCACGCGTCCAGCAGCAGTCCCTCGGTCACCGGGGCAAGGTCGGGATCCTCGACCCACTCCTTGACGGTCGCCAGGTCAAGGGTCGATTCCCCCTCCTGGCAGAGTTCCCAGCCGTTGAGATCGCAGTATCCCCGCAGCGTCCTGAGGTCGTGGAACGCGAAGAGCCCGCCGAATTCGTCGACGGCGACCGTCTCGGGCAGGTCCTCCTCTCCGGGATGCCAGATGAGCGTCAGGTGTCGAGTCCCGGTCACGATGCGGTACGGATAGTGCTCGGCGATGCGCTTCTCCTCGGCAGGCCTGGAAAGAGGTGTCTGCTGAGCGGCTCACTTGGACGTCCCGATCACGTCGAGAGTCGCCGGGTCCTTGTCCGGGGCGGGAAGGCCCAGTGCGGTCACGTCGGCCCGGGTCTGGGGGGTGATCGTCATTCCCCAGGTGGTGAAGAAGCCGATCAGGTTCCGCCCGGAGACTCGTGAGGCGTTCACGATGAAGTACTGCTGGGGATCGGCGGCCTTCTCCGCCCGGCGGGTCAGCTTGTGCAGTTCGGGGTAGAAGCCGTCGCCGAACGCCAAGCGGAGTTGCTCGAACATGGCCAGTGCGACGAAGGGCTTGTCGGGGGACAGCGAATCGAAGGTCCGCTTGGAGCGCGGCCCGGTCAGGTAGCTGCGGACGTCGTCGGGGGTGCCGTCCTGGCCGAGCCGCGAGGGCTGGCCGGCGTCGCGCTGCACGGCGCGGCTGTAGGTGTTGACCGTCACCTCGACCACGCTGTCCCAGGTCCAGGACGGCTGCTGGTGCATGTGTCCGAGCTCGTGCCACATGCCCCAGCTCTTATTCAGGGCAGCGACGTTGAGGGCGTCGTCGATGCTGTCGGACGGGTAGCAGACCCGTTCGACGTAAGCGTTGGGATCGATGCCCTTCTTCCCCTCGGAGATGAAGTACCGCAGCGGGCTGCGCCGGTCGCGCGGATCGTGCCCGTCCAGACCGCTGAGCGCGTCCTCCACCGCGAGGATGTGCTCGTAGGCCTGCAGTAGCGCGTCGGGGTCCTGGCCGTCGTTGCGGCGGGCCGAATCGAGGTGGACGGTCAGCACGACGTGCTCGCCGACGAACTGCGCCACCGGCACCTCCCGCGCTTCGGCGAGCTGCGAGCGCCACTGCGCGGCCGGGGTGCGACCCATGACGTGATACGGGACCGGCCGCGCGGCCTGGTCGAACCGCAGCGTGATGTCGGGCGCGGTGGCCGCGCCGTCCTGCGTGTACCGGACGTACAGCAGACCGCCCTGCGCGTCGTTCACCGTCGTCGTGGCGTCCCGCATCGGCTGAGCCCGTGGCGTCGCCTCTTCACCGGTGTCGGTGCCGTCGAGCCCGTAGGTCCCGATCAGCAACTCGGGAACCGGCGCTCCCGAGGGGCGGTCGACCTGCACGGTGACGGGCGTGTTCGGCGGCAGGTACAGGCCGGTCGGCTGGGCGTCGTCCGGGTGGAACTCCGTGGCCAGCCTCTTCTGCTCCGCCTCCGCGGAAGGCGTGGCCGCGAATGTCAGGACACGGGGCGACGACAGCGACGACGGTGACGCGGGCGGGGACGGGGACGGCTGAGGAGCCGTCCCGGTACTGCACCCCGCGCTCAGCAGCGCGGTAGCCAGTAGCCCGACGGCCGGGACGAGAACCACGCCACTGCGCCCGACGAGACTTCCGATCATCACTGCAATGTGCTCCTGCTCCTGTAAAGATATCGGCGCGCGCTCCGTCATGGGCGCCGGCGCGTTCTCATCGCCTCCCGGCAGCCCACCGCCATGCAGGACGCCGACGAGGCACTCTCGTGCCGGGCGGCCTACGAGAGAGCCGTCGCTGATTTCTCAGCAGTGTGCATTGAGCAACCTGAGGATTCGATGAGGAGCGCAGAAGCGAGGCCGGATCCCGTGCGGGCGCTGACCCGGTGGGTGACCTCGACCAGCAGTGTTCGCACGGCAGCCGAGGACGGCCGCCGACGTCCTCATGAATTCCTCACAGTGCCTCGGTCAGGCTCTCGTCCGCAGCAGGTGGCTGAAACGGGACGGAGCGAGGCAGTGCGGGGACACGTACGGAAGAGCCGGTCGGTGCGGCGCGGCGCGCTTGCCCTGGTCCTGGCATCACTGGCCGGCACCGCCCTCGTCGGTTGCGACCCGAACACCCCCGACCACGCGCCCGGCCTCGGCGCCCAGGCGGCGCCACCCGCCGCGACCGAAGCCGCCGTCCAGCCCGCCCTCGCGGACGCCGACCGGAGTGTGGCGGCGTGCCGGGCGCGCAGCGGCGACATCCTGACCGCCGTCAACTGCCTCGACCCGCCGCACCCGACGGACCCTCAGGTGTACTGGCAGCTGCTCGACCGCGCCTACCAGGACTCGGGTGTCTTCGGCGCTTCCAGCGTGTTCGCCGAACTCGGCTGCCGGAACTGGCCCACTGGGCCCCAGCACCCGCACCGGGTCAAGGCCGACGGTCTGCCGCCGGTCCTGGTGGTGGGGACCACCGGAGACGCGGCGACCCCGTACGAGGACGCCAAGAGCCTCGCCGCCCAGCTGCCCGGCGGCATGCTGCTCACCTTCAACGGCCTCGGCCACACCGCCTACGGACGAGGCAGCAGCTGCGTGACCGACGCGGTCGACGGCTACCTCGTCGCGCTCAAGCCCGTCCAGCCGGGCGCCGGCTGCTGACCGAAAGACTCACTGGCGAACCGTCAGTGACCTGGGGGATCAGGAAAGATCTTCCTCCCCCTCAACCCTCATGTACCGAAGGTGAACCCTCACTTGTCCATACGCACCATCGCACTGCCGGCCCTCGCCCTCTCGCTGCTGCTCACGGTCGGCGGCAACGCGGCGACCGCCTCGGCCGACGCACCGACCGATCCCACCACCACGACCGCGCCCGCACTTCCCACCGGGGACGTGCCGGTCAGCGTAGCCGCCACCGGCTCCCAGGACGTGGCCCTGGCCACCCCGTCGACCTCCGGGGCGCCCGCCACGGTCTACACCCCTGGGCTCAAGCTGGACTCCTACGACCAGCAGAGCGGCGAGGCCGTACTCGCGTCCGGCGACGCGGCCGACCCGAACGCCGCGGCCGCATCGCAGGCCGCGAGCAGTGTCCAGGCCGGCCAGCTGATCGACAGCCCGCCGACACCGGCCGCCCAGCAGGGCGCGCTGGTCGCGGTCACCGCCGTCCGGGCGGCCGGCGACGGCAAGGTCGCCGTCAGCACCCGCCCCGCCACCCTCTCCGAGCTGCTCGGCCGCATCAAGGCCTACGGCCGCAGCGCCATCGACCCGCACACCATCCAGGTCCACCCGCTGGTCAAGGACCTCAAGGCGTCCTTCACCGGCCAGAACGGCGACGGCAACGGCTCCGTCTCGGCGACCCTGCACCTGGACGCGAACGCCCCGATCGCGCTGCCCGGCGGCGCTTCGGGCAAGCTCGACGGCTCGCTGGACCTCACGCCGGTCGTCGACTTCTCCTACCAGGGTGCCGTCGACAGCATCCTCAAGCCCCAGAAGGCCCGGGTCGGCTTCGACCTCGGCGCACACGCCAACTGGCACGTCAACGCCGAACTCGGTGCGAGTGCGACCCCGATCAAGGTCCCGCTCGCGACCTTCACCGCCAGCCCCGTCCTGATGGTCGGCCAGGTGCCCGTCGTCGTCACCCTGAACCTGACCCTCACCGCCCAGATCAGCGCGGACGGCAAGGTCACGGTCGACACCCAGCAGGACATCACCGGCAACTGGGGCGTCCACGCCGACTACACCCGGGACCAGGGCTGGACCACCGCCACCGACCCCGCCAGCACCACCGTCTCCCCGGTCCGGGTCAGGCTCGCCGGCACCGCCTCGGTGCGCACCGGCCTGATCGCCGACGCCTCGGTCGCCCTCTACGACACCGTGGGCGTGAAGGCCGACATCGAGCCGTACCTGCGCAGCACGGTCGACGGCTCGCTCGCCATCGACAGCAGCGGCGCGCCGCCGGTCATCGAGGGCCAGGCTGCCCTCTACGGCGGGATCGACGTCAATGGCGGCCTGCTGGTGCGTATCCCCTTCCTCGGCCCGCTCTTCGAGAAGGACGTGACCTTCCCGGTCCTCCACCGTGAATGGCCGATCGTGAAGCAGAGCATCAGTACCGGAACCGACAGCACTGACACCACCACCGACAGCTGACGAGGAATCAGAGAAGACCTTTACTCCGGGGCCCGGCCCGAGCGCCGCGCCCCGGGGTGGAGCCTGCTCACCGAGCACCGCCCACCCCTGCTGACTCCGGATGCCCCCCAGTCTCAGCAGCACGACCGATCATCATGCCGAGGTGACCGCCGGCTCCGCCAGGGTGCCGACTTGAGCAACCGCGCCCGACACCGAAACCGCCCTCACCAGCCCGGATGAGGTTCTCGGCAAGGGCAGCGTTCGGTGCTCAGTCCCGGCAGCCCTCCAGTAGCCGCAGCCAGACCTCGCTGATCGTCGGGTACGACGGCACGGCGTGCCAGAGCCGGTCGATCGGCACCTCTCCGACCACCGCGATCGTCGCCGAGTGCAGCAGTTCGGAGACTCCGGGGCCGACGAATGTTGCGCCGAGCAGCACCTTCCGGTCCAGGTCGAAGACGACCCTGGCCCGGCCCCGGTAGTCGTCGCCGTAGAGTGCGGCGCCGGCCACCGTGCCGAGGTCGTGGTCGATGGCCTTGACCCGGAGGCCGGCCTGCTCGGCGGCGTCCAGGGTCAGGCCGACGGCCGCGACCTCCGGGTGCGTGAAGACGACCTGCGGCGCGCCCGCACTGTCGGCCGACGCGGTGTGCGCGCTCCAGCGGGCAGTGTCCAGCGGGCTGCCCTGGGCGCGCGCGACGATCGCCGCGCCGACGATCCGTGCCTGGTACTGGCCCTGGTGGGTGAGCAGTGCCCGGTGGTTGACGTCCCCGACCGCGTACAGCCATTCGCCGTCGACACCTGGCACGGTGCAGCTGTCGTCCACGTCGAGCCAGCCGCCGGGGTGCAGGCCTACCTGTTCCAGTCCGATGTCCGCGGTGCGCGGGGCCCGGCCGGTGGCGTACAGCACCTCGTCGGCGGTCAGCCGCTCGCCGTCGGCCAGCACCAGCGTGACCTCGGACGGGGCGCCGTCCGCGCTGTCGGCCGACGCCCGTTCCAGCGAGGCGACCGGGGCTCCGAACCGGACGTCCACTCCGGCCGCCCGCAGGCCGTCCGCGACCAGCTCGCCGGCGAACGGCTCCATCCGGGGCAGCAGCCCGGTGCCGCGTACCAGCAGCACCACGTCCGAGCCGAGCGAGCGCCAGGCGGTGGCCAGCTCCACGCCGACCACGCCGCCGCCGATCACCGCCAGCCGCCCGGGCACGGTCGGCGAGCCGGTCCCCTCCCGATTGGTCCAAGGCCGCGCCTCGGCCAGCCCGGGAATGCCCTGTGGCAGCGCCGCCCGGCTGCCGGTGCAGACCGCGACGGCCTGCCGGGCGACCAGCAGCCGCTCGCCGCCGTCCTGCGCCTCGACCGTCACCCGTCGCTCGCCGGCGAGGCGGCCGTGACCGCGGACCAGCTCGATTCCGGTGTCGCGGAGCCGCTTCACCTGGCCGTCGTCCCGCCAGTGCGAGGCGAACATGTCGCGCCGCGCCAGCACGGCGGCCGGATCCAGCGCGCCGCCGCCGACCGCCTGCCGGGAGCCGGCCACCGCGCGGGCATCGGCCAGCGCGGCCGCCGGGCGCAGCAGCGCCTTGCTCGGCAGGCACGCCCAGTACGAGCACTCGCCGCCGACCAGCTCGCTCTCCACGATCACCGTGCGCAGCCCGGCGGCGGCGGTCCGGTCGGCCAGGGTCTTACCGGTGGGACCGGCACCGACCACGATGACGTCGTACTCCTCAGGGGCGGCAGGCGAGGAAGCGGGGGTGGTCATGCGCGGTCCTCCGTGGGCGTCGATCCGGGGCGGCCGGGCGGGCCGGTGCCCATCCTGCGCCGGTCCGGCCGCCCGGCGTGGCCCAACACGCGGGCGGGCCGGCAGTCCACGGAGCGCCCGCCACCCGGTTGCCCCGCTGGCTGGCTACCCGCTACCCGAACTCGATCGCTCTCCGCCCCCGCCTCTGCGTGCGCTACTTCGCGCTCGCCTGAGCCACAGGACGACGGGAGGGCTCCGCCGTCGACAGGAGCAGCTCCGCGGTGCGCCGGGCGGTGAGCGCCGATGCCTCGGCGTGGTCGAGGTGCGCTGCGGCTATCGCGCCGTCGGAGAGCTGGACCAGCTGCGCGATCAACATGTCGTCGGGCTCCCAAGCCGCGAGCAGCCGGCGGAACAGGCCCGGCAGCCAGGCGCGGTGGTGGGCGATCTGTTCCTGGATCCCGTCGTGGTGGGGGTACTCGGCGGCAGCGTTGGCGAACGGGCAGCCGCGATAGCCGGGGGCGGCGAGCACCTCGTGGAAGACGTCGAACAGTGCGAGGACCCGGTCGGCCGGGCCTTGCGCCCTTCGTTCGATCTCCGGCTCGACGTGGTCGCGCCAGGCGTCGGAGCGGCGTCGCAGGTAGGCCTGGACGAGGTCTTCCTTCGTGCGGAAGTGCACGTACATCGTCGACTTCGAGACCTGGCTCTCGGCGATGACCCGGTCGATGCCGACCGCGCGGATGCCGTCGGCGTAGAAGAGCTCGTCTGCCGTGGTCAGTAGCCGCTCACGCACCTGCAGGGATGTGGACCTGTTCGCCATGCAATCCAGTATCGAACGAACAGGTCTGTTTGACAACTGCGGGGAGACCGCCCTAGCGTCCTTCGTATCGAACGAACAGGTCTGTTCGATCCATGTCGAGGAGAGTACCGATGTCGCGTGTCCCCCTGATCGATCCCGCCACCGCCACCGGCCCGGCGGCCGAGGCCCTGCGCGCCACCCGGCAGACGCTGGGCGTCACCAACAACATGGCCAAGGCCCTCGCCAACAGCCCCGCCGCCCTCACCGGCTTCCTCGGACTCCACGGCGCGCTGAAGGCCGGCGTCCTGAGCCCGGAGATCCAGGAGCGGATCGCCCTGGCCGTCTCGGAGGCCAACGGCTGCACCTACTGCCTGTCGGCGCACACCCTGATCTCCCGCAATGTCGTCAAGCTGCCGGAGGAGGAGATAGCCGCCGCACGGCGCGGCGAGAGCTCCGACCCCAAGGCCGCCGCCGTCCTGCGCCTGGCCCTCGCCGTGACCCGCAACCGCGGCCCCGTCGACGAGGCCGAGATCGCCGCCGCCCGCGAAGCCGGCCTCACCGACACCGAACTGGTCGAGGTCATCGCGCACGTCGCCCACAGCGTCTTCACCAACTACGTCAACGAGGCGCTCGACATCACCGTGGAATGGCCGATCGTGCGGCCCCTCGAGCGGCAGACCGCACAGCAGTGACACCGTGTCCGCCGCCGGGCCCGGAACCCCGGCGGCGGACCGGCGCCGGCCTGACGAGACCTCACGAACCTCGGACCGCCACTGCGAGGATCCGGCGGCGGACCGTCGGCCGCGACATCCCTGACGGGACACGCGCAACCGCCCCCCGAACGGCACCCGATGCCTGACACCCGCCGTCGCCGCCCCATGCCGGGCATCGCCACGGTCGCCGTACTCCTCGCCGCCGGTGTCGGTCTCCACCTCTTCCAGCCCTGGAAGGCCTTCACCAACACCACCATCGGCGGGGCCCTCCCGGCAATCACTGCCACCACCGCGCCCACGAGCACCGGCCCTGCGGCACCGCCGAGCGCTTCCGGCGGCGCTTCGCAGGCCGCGCCCGGCCTGGCCGACCGCGCCTGCGGCTCCTTGCACTCCGGCGAACACGCCACGACCGGGACAGTGCGCTTCACCCTCATGACTCGTCCGTCCCGCCCGGCCGGAGGACCCGAGGTCGAGTCCCCGGCCAGGCCGTCGCATCACGGACTTGCACGATCTCTCACTTTCGGACGCGCTCCTGGTACGACGGCCTTGTGGGCGTCGGCGTCGAGGGCATCGTCGCCAGGGGACGTCAGAGCCGGTGCACCCCAACGACGTCGTCGCGCACCCCCGTGGGCCTCTCGGAGGCCAGGGGATTCGGGCTCCGGGTGCGCGGTAGCGCTCCGTGGAGATGGCATGTACGCTGCGTGTCGCTGGTTGGACAGTACGAGGGCCCGGTTGCTGCTCCGTGGGGGGAGTCGCGGGCGGGCCCGGACGCCGGCCAGGGGTTCGGTTGTGCTCGTGGGGGAGTCTCAGCCGGACCCGCCAGCGGCGGTATCGACGGTATGCCCGGACGGACAGGGCTCCAGTCGTGACAACTGTCCAACAGAGCAGCGGTTCCAGTCGCGTTCGTCCATGGCCGTCCCGTGCGGCAGGCTGCCGCCGCGGCCCAGCTTTTCGAGCGGCACGGCACACCCATGTCGATGGGGCGGCGCACCGATCGTGGGCGCGCATCGCCGGGGGTCGGCCTACTTCGTCCGGGGTGGGAGGCGGAGTGTGAAGCGGGCGCCGCCGCGCGGGCTGGTGCCGACGTCGAGGGTGCCGCTGTGGGCCTGGGCGACCCAGGAGGCGATGGACAGCCCGAGGCCGGTGGAGCCGGAGCCGCTGTGGAAGCGCTGGAAGAGGGAGTCGGCGAGAGCCGGGGGGATGCCGGGGCCGGCGTCGTCGATGGTCACCGTTCCGTCGGCGGCCACGGTGACGTCGACTTCTGCGGGCAGGCCCGGGGCATGGCCGTGGAGGAGCGCGTTGCCGAGCAGGTTGGCCACCGCCCGCCGGAGCAGATCGGGATCGGCGACCACGACGACCGGTTCGGTGTGGACGCTCACGCGGTGCTCGCCGGTTTCGATGTCGTCGACGACCACCTCGACGAGCTGGTCCAGGCGTAGCGGCTGGCTGGCCAGGGTGCCGACACCGGCCATCAGCCGGGCCCGGGTGAGCAGGCCGTCGATCAGGTCGCCCATCCGGGACGCCAGGCGTACGGTCCGTTCGAGCGCGGCGGTGCGGTGCTCGTCGTCGCGCAGCGCGGTCTCGGCGAGGCCGCGTAGCGATGCGGTGGGTGTGCGCAGGTCGTGGGCGGCGTCGGCGAGGAACTCCTCCTGTTGCTGCAGCGCCGTCAGCGCCGGCCGGATCGCCCGCCCGGAGAGCAGGTGCCCGGCCACGGCGGACAGGGCGACCAGGACCGCACAGCCGGCCACCAGGAGCAGAGCCAGTTTGCGGTGCGCGGCCCGGTCGCCGGTGGTGTCGTCGGCTGCGACCACTGCGCCGGCCGGCGGCTGGTCCTTGGCTCCCGCGTAGGGCTCGGCGAGTAGCCGGATCCGGTGGCCGTTGTCGCTGCGTGCGTCGGCCACGACGGCCGATCCCTCTCGCATTGCTTCCGCGGCCACCGCTTCCAGGTCCTCGGTGCGGGCTCGGACGCAGGGCATGCGGGGGGTGTAGGAGACGGTGGGCTGGTCGGCCGTACCGGTCACCACGGTCACCGGCGGGCAGTCGGTCTCCATCCCGTCCTGCAGGTACTGCGCGTCGAGCCGGCCGTCGTCGTCGACGTTCAGGAGCAGGATCGCCTGGCTGGTCTGCAGGGTGAGCGCGTCGTCGAGCCGGTCGCTCCAGGAGTTGTCGTCGGTGCGGATGGCGAACGCCGCCAGGCCGATCAGTCCGATCGCGCTGGTGAGGGCGAACAGTGCGGTGAGTCGCCGGCGCAGCCGCCGGATCCGGGCCGCGGCCGTCATCCTCGGCCGCTGTCGTCGGCACCGGGCGGCGCCAGTCGGTAGCCCACGCCGCGGACCGTGTGGATCAGCGGCGGGTCGCCGAGCTTGCGGCGCAGCTGGGAGACCAGTACCTCGACGACGTTGGAGTTCGGCTCGGTCATCTCGTCCCAGCATTTCTCGATCAGGTCGGCGCGGGGTATGGCCTGGTCCGCGCGGGCCGCGAGCAGCTCCAGTACGGCGAACTCCTTGCGGGTCAGCATCAGCAGCACGCCGTCCCGGTGCACCTGGCGGCGGGCGGTGTCGATCTCCAGGTCGGCGAACCGTTGCACCGGGGGCCGGACGGTGGCCGCCCGTCGGCACAGGCTGTGCACCCGGGCCGCCAGCTCGGGCACCGCGAACGGCTTGACCAGGTAGTCGTCGCCGCCGACGGCGAACCCCTCGACCCGGTCGGCGACCGTGTCCCGGGCGGTGAGGAACAGCACCGGGACGGTCCGCCCGGCGCGACGCAGCTCGCGCACGTACTCGACGGCGTCCCCGGAGGGCAGCATCCGGTCGAACACCGCGCAGTCGTACTCGGTGACGAACAGCGCCTCGTCCGCAGCCGGCAGATCGGCCACCTCGTCGACGGCCAGCCCCTCGTTGCGCAGTGCCGCGGCCACGGCAAACCGCAGGTCATCGTCGTCTTCGGTCACCAGTACTCGCACGGCGGCCAGGATAGCCCGATGGGCGGCCCGGGCCGCCCTCATCAAATCCTCAGCTTCGCCCGGCGATCATCTGTGAGGTCACAGCGGAGCGAACCGGCAGGAGCCGAACAGCGCGGCCGTTCGCCCGGGACATCCGTGGGCGGACCGGCACGCGGCGCCGTGAGACATCCCCGGGCGCGATCCCCCACGCGCCCGGGGACCGCCACCGGCCCGGCGGACGGAGCCCTCGGCCCGGCCGTCCCGGGCCGCCGAGGTGGTGCCGGTGCCGCTGCCCACCGCGGGCGCCGTGCGCAACAACCCTGCCAAGTCCCTCTGGAGCACTCCCATGAAGCACCCGACGAGCAAGCGTGCCGGCCTGATCCTGGCCCTGGCCGCACTCGGCGTGACGGCACTCGCCGGATGCCTCCCGGCAAACGGGGACACGGCCGCGGAGAGCGCCGACACGGCGCCGACCGGTTCCGCGCACCAGAGCGCTTTGCAGACCTTCTACCAGCAGAAGCCGACCTGGACCAAGTGCGGCGAGCTGCAGTGCGCCACGCTGACCGTCCCGATGGACTACGCGCACCCGGAGACCGGCCGGACCTTCACCCTGCCGCTGGCCAAGGCCGCCACGGCAGACCCCGCACAGCGCATGGGCTCCCTGGTCCTCAACCCCGGCGGACCGGGTGAATCCGGGGTCGAGCAGCTGAAGTCCGGCGGCCTCTCCTCCTTCAGCGAGCGGGCGCGCGCCCGCTTCGACATCGTCAGCTTCGACCCGCGGGGCGTGGCCGGCAGCAAGCCCGCCAAAGACAGCCGCGCCACCGACACCGCCGACCACGACCACCCCCACACCGACGCCGCCACGACGAGCGA
>NZ_JBHXEM010000076.1:0-42584 GCF_042724755.1 Kitasatospora sp. NPDC127067
CAGCCGCTCGGCCAGCGCGAAGGCCAGCGTGGTCTTGCCCGCGCTCGGCAGCCCGGTCAGCCACACGGTGGCGCCGCGCTCGCAGGGGGCGGCCGAGGGGGCCGCCTCTACGGCTCCGTCGGCGGCCAGAGTGTCAGCTGTCACGGTTCTTTCCTTACGCGAGAATTGACGGATGGTCAAAGGTGGATGCCGCACTCGGTCTTGCCGGAGCCGGACCAGCGGCCGGCCCGGGCGTCCTCGCCCTCGGCGGGCTTGCGGGTGCAGGACAGCGGGGAGCAGCCGACCGAGGTGTAGCCCTCCCACAGCAGCGGGTTGAGCAGCACGCCGTGGGCGGCGACGTAGGCGTCCACGTCCTGCTGGGTCCAGCGGGCGATCGGCGCGATCTTGACCTTGCGGCGTTTCGGGTCCCAGGACACCACCGGGGTGTTCGCCCGGGTCGGGGACTCGTCGCGGCGCAGGCCGGTCGCCCAGGCGTCGTAGCCGGCCAGGCCCCGGTTGAGCGGCTCGACCTTGCGCAGCGAGCAGCACAGGTCCGGGTCGCGGTCGTGCAACCGCGGCCCGTGCTCGGCGTCCTGCTCGGCCACCGTCCGCAGCGGGGTGAGTGTGATGACGTTGACCGGCATGGTCGCGGCCACCGCGTCCCGCGTCCCGATGGTCTCCGGGAAGTGGTAGCCGGTGTCCAGGAACACCACGTCCACCCCGGGGAACACCGAGGACGCCAGATGGGCCACCACCGCGTCCTCCATCGAGGAGGTCACGCAGAACCGCCCGCCGAAGGTCTCGGCCGCCCAGGCGAGGACCTCCTGCGCGGAGGCCTCCTCCAACTCGCGCCCGGCCCTCTCCGCCAGCGACGCGTAGTCAGTCGCTGTGCTGCTCATGTGACGTACCCCCGTGGTTGGTCGGTGACAGCAGGCCGAGGAACTTCAGCTGGAAGGCGCGGCGGCATCCGTGGCACTCCCAGGCGCCGTGCCCGGCCTCGGAGGGGCGCAGGTCCTCGTCCCCGCAGTAGGGGCAGAAGAAAGGGGCCGCTCGCTCGCTCACGACAGCTGGTCCTCGGTCGCCCGGGCCGCCCACTGGGCGAAGCGCTCGCCCTCGGTGCGGTCGGCCTGGTAGCGGGTCAGCACGCGCTCGACGTAGTCGGGCAGGCCCGCGCTGGTGACCTTGAGGCCGCGGACCTTGCGGCCGAAGCCGGCCTCCAGGCCGAGCGCGCCGCCGAGGTGCACCTGGTAGCCCTCGACCTGCTCGCCGTGCTCGTCGGTGACCAGCTGGCCCTTGAGGCCGATGTCGGCGACCTGGATGCGGGCGCAGGCGTTCGGGCAGCCGTTGATGTTGATGGTCAGCGGCTCGGCGAAGTCCGGCAGGCGCTGCTCCAGCTCGTCGATGAGCGTGCGGCCGCGCTCCTTGGTCTCGACGATGGCGAGCTTGCAGTACTCGATTCCGGTGCAGGCCATGGTGCCGCGGCGGAACGGCGAGGGGGTGACCCGCAGGTCGAGCGCCTCCAGGCCGGCCACCACGGAGTCGACGTGCTCCTCGGCGATGTCGAGGACGATCATCTTCTGCTCGGCGGTGGTGCGCACCCGGTCGCTGCCGTGGGCGGCGGCGAGGTCGGCGATCCGGCCGAGCAGCTTGCCGTCGACCCGGCCGACGCGCGGCGCGAAGCCGATGTAGAACTTCCCGTCCTGCTGCCGGTGGACGCCGACGTGGTCGCGCCAGCGGGCTGCGGGCTCGGTCGGGGCGGGGCCGTCGAGCAGCGGGCGCTCGAGGTACTCGTCCTCCAGCACCCGGCGGAACTTCTCCACGCCCCAGTCGGCGACCAGGAACTTCAGCCGGGCGCGGTTGCGCAGGCGCCGGTAGCCGTAGTCGCGGAAGATGCCGATGACGCCGCCGTAGACGTCGGCGACCTCCTCCAGCGGGACCCACGCGCCCAGCCGCACGCCCAGCTTGGGGTTGGTGGACAGGCCGCCGCCGACCCAGAGGTCGAAGCCGGGGCCGTGCTCGGGGTGGACCACGCCGACGAAGGAGACGTCGTTGATCTCGTGCGCGACGTCGAGCAGCGGGGAGCCGGAGACCGCGCTCTTGAACTTGCGCGGGAGGTTGGAGAAGTCCGGGTTGCCGATGAAGCGGCGCTGGATCTCCTCGATGGCGGGCGTGCCGTCGATGATCTCGTCCTCGGCGATGCCGGCCACCGGGGAACCGAGGATGACGCGCGGGGTGTCGCCGCAGGCCTCGGTGGTGGACAGGCCGACGGCCTCCAGCTTCTGCCAGATCGCCGGGACGTCCTCGATCCGGATCCAGTGGTACTGGATGTTCTGGCGGTCGGTCAGGTCGGCGGTGCCGCGGGCGTACTGCTCGGAGACCTCGGCGATCGCCCGCAGCTGGGGGACGGTCAGCCGGCCGCCGTCGATGCGCACGCGGAGCATGAAGAACTCGGCGTCCAGCTCGTGCGGGTCCAGGATCGCGGTCTTGCCGCCGTCGATGCCCTCCTTGCGCTGGGTGTAGAGCCCCCACCAGCGCATCCGGCCGCGCAGGTCGGCCGGGTCGATCGAGTCGAAGCCCCGGTGCGCGTAGATCGTCTCAATACGTGTCCGCACATTGAGACCGTCGTCGTCCTTCTTGAACTGTTCGTTGGCGTTCAGAGGGGTGTAGTGGCCCATGCCCCACTGGCCCTCGCCGCGGTGGCGGGTCGCCTTGCGGGCCGCTGCGGGGCGGCGCTCGGCGGCGCGGTCGGCCGCGGGCTCGACGGTCTCGGAGGAGGTGGCCATGGTGAAGTCCTTCGGGGCAGGTGGCGCTGGCGCCGAATAGGTCGCGGGGCGTGCTCGGCCGTGCGGTGCCGCTCTGACCTGCGGATTTCTCAAGGCCGTGAGGGCAGTGACCGGGACCGGGCGGGCGCCTGCGCATCCGCTGCGACGGGGATGGCGGGGGAGGTCGGCGCCGGGTGCGGTGGTGCGGCGGAGTCGGGCTCAGGTCACCGGACAGATGGCGCTGGACACGCGAAGGAGGTCGACGTGGAGTCGACCTACCAGGGTGGTTCCGGCGCTAGACATGGCAAGAGATTCGCACGGCGCGGGACTCGCGGTCCACTAACATCCGAATACTGGACGCTGAGGTTTCGTCAGGCGAGACATCCGGGCGTTCCCGCCGCTCCCCGCCGGGGCGCCCGGCCACGCGCCCGTACCCCCAGGGAGATCAACCGCGCGGCCCCGGCCCGATACGGTGGGCCCTGTGCAAGCAGCAGGCGATACGAGCAGACCGAACGCCGAGCGGCCCTCCCGGCGAAGGGGCAAGGGCGCGCGGCGGGCGGCGAAACAGGCCACCTGGCGCCGCACGGCGTGGGAACTGGTCAGGGACACCACCAACACCTGCGTCGAGTACCGGGTCACCGGGCTCGCCGCGGAGGCGGCCTTCTTCACCCTGCTGTCGATCCCGCCGCTGCTGCTCGGGCTGGCCGGCACCCTCGGCTACCTCGACGAGTTCGTCGGCGCGGGCACCATCGCCGGGCTCAAGAAGAGCATCCTCTCGGCCTCCGGGACGGTGCTGTCGGACTCCTCCGTCAACGAGGTCGTGGTCCCGCTGCTGGACGGGGTGTTCGACCGCACCCGGCCCGACCTCGTCTCGATCGGCTTCCTGCTGTCCCTGTGGTCCGGCTCCAGGGCCCTGTACATCTTCATCGACACCATCACCGTCATGTACGGGCTCGACGGCAAGCGGGGCATCGTCAAGACCCGGCTGATGTCGCTCAGCCTCTACTTCGGCGCCCTGGTGATCGGCTCGCTGGTGCTGCCGCTGCTGATGGTCGGTCCGGGGCTGCTGGAGAACGCGGTGCCGGGGGTGTCCGGGCTGGTCGGCGCCCTCTACTGGCCGGTCGCGATCGTGCTGCTGACCGTCTCGCTGACCACCCTCTACCACCTGGCCGTCCCGGTCTCGACCCCGTGGCGCGAGGACATCCCCGGCGCCCTGGTCGCCCTGGTGGTGCTGGTCTTCTGCAGCGTCGGCCTGCGGGTCTACCTGGTCAGCTCGGTCGAGGGCCCCTCGGTGTACGGCTCGCTGGCGGCGCCGGTGGCCGTGCTGCTGTGGATCTTCGTGGTGGCGCTCGCGGTGCTCATCGGCGCCGCGATGAACGCCGCGATAGACCGCCGCTGGCCCACCCTGGAGACCGCCGACGCGCGTGCCGAGAACGAGCGCGCCCACGAGGAGGCGGCCGCCGCCGTGGTCCGCGAGGTCGCCGCCCGGCGGGCCGTCGAACGGGCCCGGCGCGCCCGCGAGCTCGGGCTCGCCGAGGGCGTCGAGGAGGAGTGGGGCGAGGACGAGGGCGAGGACGTCGAGGTGCCCTCCGAGTACCCGGAGCGGTGGGCCGACGTGCTGGCCGCCGACAACGTGCGCGGCCGGCTCACCGCCCGCGGCGGGCCGCACCACCGGCCCGGACCGCCGCCGCCGGACAGCGACCGGCCGGCCGGGCCGACGCAGGGGAGCGGGCCGGGAACTCCGCCGGGGCCTGTGTCCGGGCCCGGTTCGGGGCCTGTGTCCGGGCCTGTGTCCGGGCCCGGTTCGGGGCCGCCGCAGGGGCCGCCCGGGCAGCAGCCGCCGGGGTACCCGCCGCGACCGCCCCGGCCGCCGTGGGACCAGCGGTAGGCGGAACGAAACGGCAGGAACGGACAGGGCCTCTCCCGCGGGTGCGGGGGAGGCCCTGTCGCTCTGGCGGGGCGGGGCGGGGCGGGCGTGAGGCGGGCGGGGCCGGCGGACGACGGGTCAGGTGGCGGCCCGGTGCGGTGGGTGGCCGTGGGCGGGGCGCACCTCGGTCACGGCGGAGGGGTCGGCCGTGCCGGGGGCGGCGGGGGACGGGGCCGACGGGTTCGGGTGAGTCGGAGCCGTCGGGTTCGGGTGCGTCGGGTCCGGGTGCGTCCGGTTCGGGCTTGTGGGGGCCGGGGCCGGGAGCGGCTCGGGGGAGGGCCGGGGCGGGTCCAGGGCGGTGCGTCCGGAGGAGTCGCTCAGCTTGATCAGCAGCGCCACCATCAGCCAGTTCGCCAGCAGCGACGAACCGCCGGCGGCCAGGAACGGCAGGGCCTTGCCGGTCAGCGGGACCAGCCCGCTCACCCCGCCGACCACCACGAACACCTGGAGCGCCAGCGCCGCCGACAGACCGGTGGCCAGCAGCTTGCCGAACGGGTCGGTCAGGCCGATCGCGGTGCGCAGACCGCGCTGGATCAGCAGCACGTAGACCAGCAGGATCGCGGTCGCCCCGGCCAGGCCCAGCTCCTCGCCGATGGTGGTGAAGATGAAGTCGCTGCGCCCGGCGAAGCCGATCAGCCAGGGCCGTCCCGAGCCCAGGCCGGTCCCGGTCATGCCCCCGGTGCCCAGGCTGAACAGCGCCTCGGCGGGCTGCTCGGAGATCGCCTTGTCGTGCACCGGCTTGTAGTAGTCGAGCGGGTGCAGCCAGGCCTCGACGCGGCCGTGCACGTGCGGTTCCACGGTCCCGACCACCGCCGCGCCGCCGACGGCCATCAGCAGGCCGAGCACCACCCAGCTGGTGCGCTCGGTCGCCACGTACAGCATCACGATGAAGATGCCGAAGAAGATCAGCGAGGTGCCCAGGTCGCGTTCGAAGATCAGCACCAGCAGGCTGACCACCCAGATCGCCAGCACCGGGCCGGCGTGCCGTCCGCGCGGCAGGGTGAGCCCCCAGACCTTCCGCCCGGCCAGCGCCAGCGCGTCCCGGGCGGCCATCAGGTACCCCGCGAAGAAGATCGTGATCGCGACCTTCACGAACTCGTCCGGCTCGAAGGAGAGCCCGAACAGCCGGATCCAGCGCTTGGCGCCGAAGCTGTCGCCGGGGGAGAACACCGGTGCCGCCAGCAGGATCAGCGCACCCGCCATCAGCAGGTAGACGTAGCGCTGGAAGAAGCGGTGGTGCTTGACGAGGACGATCAGCGCGAGCGCCACCGCCACCGAGATGAACACCCACATCAGCTGGGAGGGCGCGGCCGGGAGCTTCTGGTAGTCGCCCTTGGCGGCGTGCGCGGCCTTGTAGCTGAAGTCCAGCCGGTCCAGCAGCACCAGCCCGAAGCCGGTCAGGAAGACGCCCAGCGGCAGGATCAGCGGATCGGCGAACGGGGCGAACCGGCGCACCGCCAGGTGGGCCGCCCCGGCCAGCGCGCCCAGCGACAGGCCGTGCACCAGCAGCCCGGGCGGCATCCGGCCGGTGAGCGCCAGGTTCGCGTCGACGTGTCCCGCCAGACAGACGGCCACCGCGAGGGCCAGCAGGCCCAGCTCGATGTTGCGATGGCGCGCCGCGAGTCGGCGGCCGTCGCCGCGTGCAGTGGTTCGCACCTCTTGTCATCCCCTTGTCGAGCACGTGGCGGGTCTCGCCGACGGCGCATCCTGCCAGACGTTTGTGTCTTCGCCGCGGTTGCCGGAAGGAGCGGGTGCAGGGCAGAACTTTGCCCGGGCAAAGCTTTGTTGGGGCTCGGTAAAGCTTTGTTCAGGCCCGGGTATAGAGGCGGGCCCCGGGTGCGGCGGGGCCGTCGCGCGGGGACATCATGGCCGGGCGCCGGGGGAGCCCCGGCGCGGGGTGCCCGACCGGCCGGGGACCGCCGGGACGAGCGAGGTGAGCGGGCGGATGAACGCAGTGGTGGGCGGCGCGGCGGTCGGGTCGGTGGGCGGCCCGATGGTCGGGCCGGTGGGCGGGCCGACCGGTGGTCCCGCCTCGGTGCTCGCCTACAGCGGTCCGCCGCCGTGGCGGTGGTCCGACCTGGCGACCTCCTGGACGGCCGAGCCGCTGGTGCTCGTGCTGTCGGTGCTGCTCGGTGTCTGGTACCTGGCGGCGGTGCGCAGGGTCAACCGGGCGGTGGGTGAACGCGCGGCGGGTGAACGTGCGGTGGGGGACCGGGCGGCCGCGGGGTCCGGCGGCGGGCGGCGCGCGGCCGGGCACGGCGGCGGGCGCTGGCAGCCCACCCGTACCGCCGCGTTCCTCGGCGGGCTGCTGCTGTGGGTCTGGTGCACCTGCTCCGGCCTCGGTGTGTACGACCGGATCCTCTTCACCGACCGGGCCGTGCAGGTCGTGCTGCTGCTGATGGTCGTTCCGCTGCTGCTCGCGCTCGGCGCACCGGTCTCCCTGCTGGTCGAGGCGGCGCCGGCGGCGCGGCGGGAACGCGTCCTGCGGGCGCTGCGCAGCCGCCCGTCCAAGGTGCTGATGTTCCCGGCGGTCTCCACCGCGCTGCTGATGGCGCCGCCGTGGCTGCTCTACTTCACGCCCTGGTACGAGTGGTCGGTGTCCAGCGGGATCGGGAACGTGGTGCTGCACCTGGCACTGGTGCTGCTGGGCCTCGCCTACTTCTGGCCGCGTCTGCAGCTCGACCCGGTCGGGCACGAGTACCCCCACCTGGTCGGGCTGTTCATCACCTTCGCCGAGGTGATCTTCGACGCGGGGCTCGGGATCGTGCTGATCTACGGCGGGCACCTGGTCGCCGAGCACTACTACCTGGCGCTCGGGCGGCCGTGGGGCCCGAGCCCGGCGCAGGACCAGACCTGGGGCGGCAACGCGTTCTGGGTGCTGGGGGACCTGGTCGGGCTGCCGTTCCTGGCCGCGCTGGTGCGGCGGATGGTGGTGCAGGGGCGGGAGGAGACCGAGGCGGTGGACGCCGAGCTGGACGCCCGCTTCGCGGCGGCCGCCGCGCGGGCGCGGGCGGCGGGAGGGCCGGAGGAGGAGGAGACCGGGATGCGGCCGTGGTGGCTGGACGACCCGAACCTCAAGCACCGGTACGGGGCGTAGCGCGGGTCCCGGCGGGGCTGGTCGAGCTGAGGCGGATGCGCATGGCGGCGGACGGCGGTGCGGGGCGCCGTCCGGCCCCTGCACGGCGGGCCAATTTTGGTCCTCAGAGGCCGCTCTGACGGCCGCTGCCTCGCGTTTCCGCAGGTCAAAAATAGGTTGGCCACAATCCCCCGCCCCGCTAGCGTGTGACACATCCGGTTCGGGGGCCATTGGGCCGCCCGAGGAGTAGAGAGCAGGAGGTGAACCCCGTGGTCGTTGTCGCCCCGATAGCTGCCCAGGGCAGCACTCGCGTTCACCTCCTTTCCCCGGCCGCCGGCTGAGCCCTTCGCGCCAGCCGTAGCCCGCCGGGATCATCTCCTCCCGAAGGGCCACTGCGTTGTTCAACGCTGCCTCCGTTTCGTCGTTCTCTTCTTCCTCTTCCTTCTCTTCGACTTCCGCCGACGCCTCCGCCCTGACCGGCTACGGCTGGACGGCCGAGCTCGCGGAACTGTTCACCCCGTTCGGCGAGGCCGGGCTGCTCCCGGCCCGGATCGTCCGGGTCGACCGCGGCCAGTGCGACGCCGTCATCGCCGACCCGGAGACGGGCGAGCCGCGCACCGTCCGGTTCGACACCCGGCCGGTGGGCGACGCCGACATGATCAACTGCCCGTGCACGGGCGACTGGGCGGCGGTCGACCTGTACGCCCAGCCGATGGCCTCCGTCGCCGCGCTGCTGCCGCGCTCCACCGCGATCATCCGCAAGGTGGCTGGCAAGCGCTCCGACGGCCAGGTGCTGGCCGCCAATGTCGACACCGTGCTGATCGCCTCCTCGCTCGCGACCGACCCCGACCTCGGACGGATCGAGCGCTTCCTCGCCCTGGCCTGGGAGTCCGGCGCCGATCCGCTGGTCGTCCTCACCAAGGCCGACCTCGTCGACGACGCCGACTTCATCCGGTCCGACGTCGAGGCGGTCGCCCCCGGAGTCACGGTGCTCGTGGTGAGCGCCGAGACCGGCGAGGGCATGGACGTGCTCCGCGCCTGCACCCCCGGCACCACCGCGGTGATCGGCCAGTCCGGCGTCGGCAAGTCCACGCTCACCAACGCGCTGGCCGGCTCCGCGGTGATGACCGTCCAGGAGGCCCGCGAGGTCGACCAGAAGGGCCGCCACACCACGACCACCCGAGAACTGATCCCGCTGTCCGGCGGGGGCGTGCTCATCGACACCCCCGGGCTGCGCGAGGTCGGCCTCTACGGAGGCGAAGGCGTGGACCTGGCCTTCGCCGACATAGCCGAGCTGGCCGAGGAATGCCGCTTCCAGGACTGCGGCCACCACACCGAGCCCGGCTGCGCGGTGCAGGCGGCGCTGGCCGACGGCACCCTGCCGCAGCGCCGAATGGACAGCTACCTCAAGCTCCAGCGCGAGAACGACTGGATCGCCTCGCGCACGGACGCCCGGGTGGCCAAGGCGCGGCTGAAGAAGTGGAAGACGATCACCAAGTCGATGCGAGCCGTGGGAGGTCCGGTGAAGCGCTGAGCCCGGGCACCGGCCGGCCGCCGCACAACGGCCGCCGGCCGGCCCCCGCCGGGCCCGCCCGGCTCAGCGGAGGTCCGCCACCACGCGGAAGCGCTGCAGGACCACCGGAGTGGTGTCGTCCACGGTGAAACCCGGGTCATCGAGGGCGTCGAGCATCTCCGGACTGCGCCAGAACCGCTCGTGCACCGCACGCCACTCGGCCACGCTGGTGCACCCCTCGCCCTCGTCCAGGGCGTGCTGGAGGTCGACCTCCGCGAGCGGGACCACCCGGACGTCCGTGGTCTCGATCACGGCGACCCTGCGGCCGTCCGAGTCGAGAACCGCGGAGCGCTCAGCGGCCAGCGGCAGGGGCTCGCCCTCGTGCTCGTAGTCGGCGATCAGGCCGGTGGTGCTGGTCTTGGCACCGTCGAGGATCGCGGCGACCAGCTGGTCCCGCAGAGGGCCGGGGAACGCGAACTCTGCCGGAGGCAGGGCGACGACGCGCGGGTCGTCCGGGCCGGTGTAGGGCTGCTGCTCGCTCATGCCGCGAGAGTAACGGCGGGGCGCTCGGCGGGCCCGCGAATTTCGGGGCCGCGGGCCGGTGCGGTGGGCCTGCGGGTCGTGGGCTCACGGTGTGGCGGGTGGCGGGTGGGTGGGGAGGGGGGAGGGGAGGCCCCCGAAGCAGCGATCAACGGCGATGTCCGATTCCCGCCAGTCACCCCCCGCCCAGTGCCGCAAACTGGACAACGTGATCGACGACGACATCCGGTACCGAGCCGTGGACAGCCGAGACTCCCGCTTCGACGGGGTCTTCTTCACGGCGGTCACCTCCACCGGCATCTACTGCCGTCCGAGCTGCCCCGCCGTGACCCCCAAGCGCGTCAACTGCGTCTTCTACCCCAGCGCCGCAGCGGCCCAGGGGGCCGGCTTCCGCGCCTGCCGCCGCTGCCGCCCCGACTCCGTGCCGGGCTCGCCCGAGTGGAACCACCGCGCCGACCTGGTCGGCCGCGCGATGCGCCTGATCGGTGACGGCGTGGTGGACCGCGAGGGCGTCGCCGGCCTGGCCGGCCGCCTCGGCTACAGCGCCCGCCAGCTGCAGCGCCAGCTGATCGCCGAGCTCGGCGCCGGCCCGATCGCGCTGGCCCGCGCCCGCCGCGCGCAGACCGCCCGCCTGCTCCTCCAGACCACCGAACTGCCCGTCACCGACATCGCGTTCGCGGCCGGCTTCGCCTCCGTCCGCCAGTTCAACGACACCGTGCGCGAGGTCTACGACCGCACTCCCAGTGGTCTGCGCGCCGAGGTCGCCGCCGGCCGCCGCAGCGCGACCCCGGCCGGTGGCCTCACCCTGCGCCTCGCCTACCGCGGCGCGCTCGACAGCGAGCACCTGATCGACTTCCTCGCCCTGCGAGCCGTCCCCGGCGTGGAGGAGGTCGTCCCCGGCGCGCGGCCCGGTGTGCGCGTGTACCGTCGTACCCTCGCGCTCCCGTACGGCCACGGCATCGCCGAGGTCGACGGCCTGGCGCCGGGCGAGCCGCCCACCCGCGGCTGGCTCGACTGCCGCCTGCTGCTCGCCGACCTGCGCGACCTGCCGACCGCCGTCCAGCGCCTGCGCAACCTCTTCGACCTGGACGCCGACCCGCTCGCGGTCGACGAGCAGCTCGGCGCCGACCCGCTGCTCGGCCCGCTGGTCCGCGAGCGCCCCGGCCTGCGCTCGCCCGGCCACGTGGACCCGCACGAGCTCGCCGTCCGCGCCGTCCTCGGCCAGCAGATCAGCGTCGTCGCCGCCCGCACCCTGGCGGGACGGCTCGCCGAGAAGTACGGCACCGCGCTGCCCGAGCCCAGCGGCGGCCTGCGGCTGCTCTTCCCGACCGCGGCCGCCCTGGCCACCGCCGATCCGGAGGACTTCGCGATGCCCGTCGCCCGCCGCCGCGCGCTCACCGGCCTGTGCGCCGCGCTGGCCGAAGGCGTGGTCCGGCTCGACAGCGGGGTCGACCGGGAGGAGGCCGCGGCCGGCCTGCTGGACCTGCCCGGCATCGGCCCCTGGACGGTCGGCTACCTGCGGATGCGGGCGATGGCCGACCCCGATGTCTTCCTCCCGAGCGACGTGGGCGTCAAGCACGGCCTGCTGCGTCTCGGCGCCGCGGGGGACCCGAAGTCCGCCGACCGCGCCGCCGAGGCCTGGGCCCCGTGGCGCTCCTACGCCGTCCATCGGCTGTGGGCCGGCCCCGTGAGCACCGGCCCCGCGAGTACCAGTCCCGCGAACACCGGCATCAGCACCAGCAGCACCAGCAGCACCAGTGGCACCAGCACCGGAACGGAGAACGGACGAGCATGAGCACCACCGTCTACACCACCATGGAGAGCCCCTTCGGCCGGCTGCTGCTCAGCGGCGTGCTGCCCGAGGAGGGCGGCCCGGCCGCGCTGGCCACGGTCACCGTGCCCGGCCAGAAGTACGCGCTGGCCGAGCCCGCCGGCGACTGGGTCCTCGACCCGGAGGCGCTCGCCGAGCCGGTGGCCCAGCTGACCGACTACTTCGCCGGCAAGCGCACCGGCTTCGACCTCCCGCTCGCGCCCGAGGGCACCGAGTTCCGCCGCAGGATCTGGGCGGCACTGGACGAGATCCCGTACGGCAAGACCGTCACGTACGGCGAACTCGCCGAGCTGGCGGGGCAGGAGCCGCGCATGGTCCGGGCGGTCGGCGGCGCGGTGGGCGCCAACCCGCTGCTGATCGTCCGCCCCTGCCACCGGGTGCTCGGCGCCGGCGGCGCGCTCACCGGCTTCGCCGCCGGCGTGGACCGCAAGCGCTGGCTGCTGGACCTGGAGAGCGGCACCCTGTTCTGACCGCCGGGTGCCGCGAACGTCCGAGCACCGGACCTTCGAGCACCGGACCTTCGAGCACGGCAGCCCCGCCGAGCCCCCACCGCCTACCGCTCAACTCCGCAGTTCCACCCGCCAGTTGTTGCTGTGCATGAGCCGTCCGGGCGGGAACTCGAAGTCCGTCTCGCCGAGCAGTGTGAAGCCGGCCTTCGCGCAGACCGCGTTGGAGGCGGGGTTGTCCACCGAGGGGAAGGCATGCAGGTGGGGGTGGGCGGCCTCGCGGCGGGCGGCCTCGACCGCCGCGCGGGTCGCGGCGACCGCGATGCCCCGCCCCTGGAAGCCGGGCAGCACGTTCCATCCCATCTCGTGGACGGTCCGGCCCTCCCACGTCCGGGTGCCGTAGCCGACCGTCCCGACGGCCTCGCCCTCGGGCAGCAGCACGATCCGGTACATGCAGCCGAGCCCGGACGGGACGAAGTCCAGGTAGCGCCGGTGCCGTACGAGCAGCTGCTCGGCGCTCTCCGGCCCGCCGACGTGCTTCTTCATCTCCGGCGTGTTGACCCGGCGCAGCAGCGCGAGGTCGTCGTCCGTCCAGGGCTCGATCCGTACCGCTGTGCTGGTCATGCCGGGGACGGTAGCGGCGGGCGAATGCGGCGGCCAGTGGTTTTCACCCGGCCGCGGGCTCCTGGGCGGGTGCCGGCTCGGGCCCGGTGCCCGGCTGTGCGAGGGCGCGGGCGAGCTGTTCCAGGCCCGGCAGGGCGTTGACGACCGCCGCGCGGTCGGCCGGGTCGAGGGTGCCGAGTGCGGTGGCGATGCGGCGCTCGTGGGCGTGCTGCCAGTCGTCCAGCTGTCGCCGGCCCGCCGGGGTGAGGGCGATCCGGGCGGTGCGGCGGTCGCCGGGGTCGGCCTGGCGGTCCACGAAACCGGCGTCGAGCAGCTTCCCGACCAGTCCGCTGACGGTGTTGGGCGCGAGCCGCTGCCGTGCGGCCAGCTCGCCGACCCGCAGCGGCGCGGCTGCCAGTGTCTGGAGGAGTTCGACCTGCGCCATCGGCAGGGACTCCCACGGGTAGTCGGTGCGGATGCTGCTGCGCAGCGCGCGGCGCAGCCGGGTGACGGTGTCGGTCAGCTGCCGGGCGTGCTCGACCGCCGGGTCGGGGCTTGCGGTGGCGGGGTCGGGAACGTGTGGTGACGACGGCATGGCGGACAGCGTATCGCCTGGTACGGGGCGGTTCGGCGGCCGGTCGGGGCCCCGGGGCCGCGCCGTGTTGCGGCTCTGTCGCAGGCCTCGCCGCAGGCGTTCGTCCGGCACCGTCCGTAGCGTGGGACACATCCTGTCGTAGAACGAGCTGCTCGTAGAGAGAACATATCTGTATCCGATATATTCGTACCCATGAACGCCACCGCCCTTGCCTCGCGGCTGCTCACCGAGCGGCCCCGGCCGCGCGGCATAGCCGGCTGGCGTCACGCCCACTGGCTCGCCGTCGGCACGGTCTGTCTCGGCGCCTTCCTCGGCCAGCTGGACGCCAGTGTCATCGCCCTGGTCTTCCCCGCCATCGGCCGCGACTTCGACGCGGGCTTCGCCGCCGTCGAGTGGGTCGCCCTCGCCTACCTGCTGGTCCTGGTCGCCCTGCTGGCCCCGATCGGCTGGCTGTCGGACCTGGTCGGCCGCAAGACGATGTACATCGGCGGCTTCGCGGTCTTCGGCCTCTCCTCGCTCGGTGCCGGATTCGCCGGCGGCCTCTGGGCCCTGGTCGGGTGCCGCGCCGTCCAGGCGGTGGGTGCCGCGATGATGCAGGCCAACAGCGTCGCCCTGGTCGCGCGGGGCGTCCCCGAGCACGCGATGCGGCGCGCGCTCGGCATCCAGGCCTCCGCCCAGGGCCTCGGCCTGGCGCTCGGGCCCAGCCTCGGCGGGCTGCTGGTCGAACACGCCTCGTGGCGCTGGGTGTTCTGGGTCAATGTGCCGATCGCGGCGTTCGGCATCCTGGCCGGCTGGTTCCTGCTGCCCCGCACCCGGGCGGCGGGCGCCCCCGCCGCCGTACCGGGCCCCCGCACTGCGAACTCCCCCGGCGGGGAAGCCCACCGCGCCGGGGGCCGTCGAAACGATGCCCACCGCAACGATGCCCACCGCAAGGAAGCCCGCCGGACCGCGACCGGCCGGACCGCGACCGGCGACGCCGCCCGCTTCGACCTGCCCGGCCTGCTGCTGCTCACCGGGGCGACCACCTCGCTGCTGCTCGCCCTGTCCACCGCCTCCGGCCTGCCCCTGCCCGGCTGGGCGGTGGCGGCCCTGCTGCTCGCCTCCGCCGCCCTGACCCTGGCACTGGTGCGCCAGGAACGGCGGGCCGCCCGGCCGATCCTGGCGCCCGGGCTGGTCAACACCCCGGGCGTGCGCTCCGGCCTGGTGGTGGGGCTGATCGGCTATCTGCTGCTGTTCTGCCCGCTGGTACTGGGCCCGGTGCTGCTCACCGGCGCCGGGGTGTCGACGGCCCACGCGGGCCTGGTGATCACCCTGCTGCCCGCCGGGTTCGCCTTCGCCGCGACGGTCGGCGGCGGGCTGCTGCCCCGGGGCTGGTCGGACGTGACCAGGTGCCGCTGGGGTGCGCTGCTCGCGGCCGGCGGGCTGCTGCTGTTCGCCCTGCTGCCGGCCTCGGACGCGTCGGCGGCCCCGCTGCTGATCGCCGGTTACGGGTTGGGTCTGCTGCTGCCCGCCAACAACGCGCTGGTGATGCGGGCGATCCCGGCGCAGTGCTCGGCGGTCGGCGGCGGCATGGTGAACATGGCCCGCAGCCTCGGCACGGCGCTCGGCATGGCGCTGTCCGTCCTCGGTGTCCACCTGGCGGGCGCCGAGTCCGGTGGGCGGACGGTACTGCTCGTCCTCGCCGCCGTCGCCGCGGCGACGGCGCTGCTCACCCGGCCCGTCCGGGCCTGAGGAGTGCGGGGCCCCGCTACCGCGCGTCGGTACGGGCGTGCGGGGGCCCCGGTGCGTTCAGGGCGTCCTGGGCGCGGTTCAGGCCGCGCCGCACCAGCGTCTCCAGGGCGTCCGCGCAGCGGTCCAACTCGCCTGGCATGGCGGCCAGTTCCTCCTCCGAGAACTTCTTCAGCACGAAGTCCCCGACGCTCTGGCCCTTCGGCGGACGTCCGATGCCGAACCGCAGCCTGACGAAGTCCCGGGTGCCGAGCACCTCGCCCACCGAGCGCACCCCGTTGTGGCCGCCGGGGCCGCCGCCGCGCTTGAGCCGGGCGGAGCCGAAGGCGAAGTCCAGGTCGTCCTGCACCACCACCAGCCGCTCGACCGGGACGCCGTGGCGGCGCAGCAGCGCGGCCACCGGGCGGCCGGACAGGTTGATGGACCACCACAGCGGCTTGGCCAGCAGCACCCGGTGGCCGTCGACGGCGATCTCGGCCACCAGGGTGGCGATCCCGCGCCGGCGGAACCGGGCGCCGTGCCGTTCGGCCAGCCGGTCCACGGCGAGGAAGCCCGCGTTGTGCCGGGTGAGCCGGAACCACGGGCCGGGGTTGCCCAGGCCGGCGATCAGCCAGGGGGCGTCGGGGGTCATGCGAGGGTTCTCCGGAGGGGTGGGGGTGTGGGGGAAGACGGCGGACGGCCGGGGCGCGGCGGGGACGGTACGGGACCGTCCCGCCGGCGCCCCGGCCGTCCGGGGACACGCGGGACCTGCGGGACCTGCGGGACGTACAGGACGTACGGAATGTACGGGACCTGTGGGACCCGGGGACACCCGGACCCGAGGGACACGTACGAGTCGCAGGGCGAGCCCGCGGAACGAGCACTCAGGAGGCGGGCACGCCGGGCTCGGCGCCGCGCTCCTTGAGCATGTCGGTCATCAGCTGGAGCTCGGAGGTCTGGGCGACCACCATCGACTGCGCGAGCCGCTTCTCGGCATCGTTCCGGGCCTTGTCGACGTAGCCCTGGGCCATCTCGACGCCGCCCTTGTGGTGCTCGATCATCAGCTGGAGGTAGTACACCTCGGCGTCCCGCCCGCTGAGCGTGCGCAGCTTCGCGATCTGGGTGTTGGTGGCCATGCCCGGCATCAGCGAACCGTCGTGGGCCTGGTACTCGTGGCCCATCTTCATCCACGCCATCGGCGTGGCGGTCGAGTGCTGGGGCAGCCCCCACTGGTCGAGCCAGCCCATCATCATCCCGCGCTGGTTGGCCTGGGTGTTGATGATGTCGAAGGCCAGGGTGCGGGTCGGCTCGTCGGCGGTGCGGTCCCGGACCACGAACGACAGGTCCACGGCCTGCTGGTGGTGGGTCGCCATGTCGCGGGCGAACCCGGCCTCGGGGGAGTCGTTCGCGGGGACGGACAGCGTGGACGAGCCGGACGCCGAGGTCCCGCTCGCCACCAGGGCCGGCACCCCGAGCGCCAGCGCCACGGCGGCGGCCAGCGCGGCCGGCCACCACATGCGGCGGCGGCGTGGGGCCCCCACCTCCTGGACGCCGTCCGCCGCGGCGTCCACGGCGTCCACGGCGTCCACGGTGCCCGCGCTGTCCGCCGTCACGGCCTCGCCGGGGCGGCCCGCGTCGGCGGTCACATCTGCCCCATGGTGCAGGAGGCGCCCGGCTCCTGGGTCTGCTTGCCCTGGACGTACTTGGTGAAGAACTGCTCGACCCGCGGGTCGCTGGCGCTGTCCACGGTCAGCTGGGTGCTCCAGGCGTTCAGGGTGATGGTGCCCTGCTCGTCCGGGTACGGGCTCATCAGCGAGTACGGGGTCTTCTTGACCCTGTCGGAGAGGGTCTTGACGTCGTCCGGCGTGGCCTTGCCGTTGTACGTCACCCAGACGGCGCCGTGCTCCAGCGAGTGGACGGCGCGCTCGTTCTCGACCGGCTGGTCGTAGACGTGGCCCATGCAGTCCAGCCAGATCGCGTTGTGGTCGCCGCCGACCGGCGGGGTCATCGGGTAGGTGACCTTGTCCTTGACGTGGGTGCGGCTCAGCTCGCCGAAGGTCTTCACGCCCGGGATGTCCGCGCTGGCGGCGGTCTCCTTGTCCTTCTTCTTCTGGTTCTGGTCCATGACGATCCAGGTGCCGGTGGCGATCGCACCGATCACCAGCACGCCGGCCGCCACCGAGGCGACGATCTTGTTGCGGCGGTCGCGGCGCTGCTCGGCGGCGCGCAGCTCGGCGATCCGGGCGCGGCGGTCGAGGCCGTCCTGCTTGCCGCCGGGCTTGTTGGACTGCTTGGAGGCGGAACCCATGGTGGTCGTCCTTGTCCCCGCCGCACCGGTCGGTGGCGGCGGTCAGCTGGTGTGAGAGGAGAAACGGATCCGTCGGCGGCTGCGCCGGCGGTGGGTTCCACTCAGGACCGGTGGACCTGGAGTTCGTGCAGATCGGGCACCGGGTGCGCGCCGTCGAGCAGACCGGTGGGCACCACCCGGGGCAGCGCCTCGGGCGCGGCCGGGGTCAGCGGTGACACGGCGGGTTGCGGCTGCGGCGGCGGGTTCGGCAGCTGGGCGTCCTGCGAGCAGTACGGGTGACTGGAGCAGCCGTTGTTGCGCGGCGGCTGGCCGTCGGCGGTGCAGAGGATCCAGTGCCCCTGCTCCTCGGCCGTCCGGTGGTGGTCCGAGGACTTCGCGGCCCCGGTGACCTTCGCGGCGTGGCCGGTGTAGGAGGAGTGCCCGGTGGCGACCTGGACACTGACCACGCTGACGACGGTGACGGCGCTGACCGGGGCCGCGTGCGGCGCCGGTTGGCCGGAGCCGTCCACCGCCTTCGCCTGGCCCGCGCAGGGCAGCAGCGTCAACAGCGTGACGAGCAGCAGGACCAACAGCCCACCTGCCGGGCGGCCCGCCGATGCGGCCCTCCCCGGTCGGGGCGAACTGGGGGCCGACGCGGTCATGCGCACATTTAATCAGCCGAACGAGTGATGCGATGCCCCCCATCGGCCCTCATTTTCGGGGGCCCGCACACCCGGATGGCCAGGAAACGCCCTGCTCCGGACACATCCGGCAAGCACGGACGGAACGGGAGCGGACGACCGGGCGACGCCACCGTGGACGGCCCGGCGAACCCCCTGGTGAACAGCCTGGTGAGCGCGGTGGCCGGGATGTTCCGGTGGGTGACCGGTTGTCGCCGAAACCCGGACAGGGTCGTCGCAGGTGGAGAACAATGTCGTCAGCCCGGCCCGCCGGGGGCGGCGCGACCACGGAACGACCAGGAGCCGCCAGATGAGCAAGCAGGGTGCACCCGCACAGCCGCACCGGCCGGACGACGGTTGGTGGGACGCCGTCTACGACGGTCCGACGGGCACCCTCCCGGACACCCCGCACGCCGACCCGGGGGACGGCAGCGTGGACGACTGGTTCGACACGGCGGCCGGGCTCATCGGGCAGCAGCGCTCGGCGGAACCGGCACCGGAACCGGCACCGGAACCGGCATCGGAGCCCGAGCCCGAGCCGGAGGCGGCCGTAGCGGCTTCCGGAGAGCCCGACGGCACGGCGGGCCGGGACAGCATCGACGACTGGTTCGACACCGCGGTCGGCGTGATCGGCGGAGCGGAGGGGATCGGGCGTCAGCGGACCTCCACGGAGACCCACCGGTTCCAGGCCCCCGACTTCGCCGACGACGCACCGAGGACGGCGCGCGCGCAGGACCCGGAGCAGGACCCGGAACCCGCACCCAAACCGGAACTGGAACCCGAACCCGAGCAGGTCCCGGACCCGGACCCGGTCTCGCTGGAGAAGCCCACCCCGCCGCCCGCCCCCGAACCGGCGCAGCCGGACCCCGAACCCGCCGTTGCCGAGCAGCCCGAGCCCCCCGAGGAACTGGTGCCGCTGGTGGAGGCGGAGAAGTCCGAGCCGCCCGCCCCCGCCCCCAGCTCCGCCCCCGAGCCCGAACCCGTCCACGCCTCGGAACCCGACCCGGAGCCCGTGGCCCAGACCGCCGCCGTCCCCGACCCCCGCCTGGCCGTCCGCGCACCGCTCGCCGACGGCGGCGCCGCGGTCCCGCACGTCGGCGAGCGCCCGCCGACCTACGGACCCGAGCCGACGACCGTACCCGAGGCGGACCCGGGCGCACTGCGCGCGCTCGTCCCGGACACCGTGCTGGACGGCGCCCAGTACGGTCCGTCCGTCCTGCGCGCCGCCTCCGTCCGGGGCGACTCCGCGCGCTACCGGGGCGAGCCGCGCCGCGACTCCCTGCTGGTCACCCGGTTCGGCGAGGGCCCGGACGGGCTGCTGCTCGCGGTCCTCGGCGGCTTCGACCGTACGGGCGGAGCCGCGGAGGAGGAGATGGTCACCCCGGAGGCGATCGCGGCCGCCAGCGGGGAGGCGTGCCACCAGCTCGCCGCCGCGATCGGGCGCAGCCGGGCCGGCCTGGCCGCGGACCTGCGCGACGGTGCCCGCGACCGGCTCCGCTACGGCCTCCAGCGCCTGGCCACCGGTGCGGCCGCCCCGCTGCGCGCCCTGGCGCCGCAGCCGGAGGGGGACGACACCCCGTCCCCGGCGTCGCTGCACTGCCTGATGGTGTCGCTGGACCCGGAGGCCGGCTACCGCGCGGCCTTCGGCGTCGGTCCGGGCGGGCTCTACCTGCTGCGCTCGGGCCACTGGATCGACGCCTACGCGGCCCGGCTGCTGCACCACCCGGACGGTCAGCCGCCGTTCCCCGAGGCCCCGGTGCCCGGCCCGCGCCCGTTCCGCTTCCGGCTCGTCCCCGCGACGCCGGGTGACATCCTCCTCCTGTGCACTCCGGGCCTCGCCCGGCCCATCGCCGACGAGCCGGCCGTCGCGCACTTCCTCTCCACCCACTGGGCCCACCCCCACCCGCCGGGCACCGTCGACTTCCTCCGCCAGGTCCAGGTCCGCGCCAAGGGCTACGCCGATGACCGCACGGCCGCCGCCATCTGGACCGAGTGACCCCGTGCCACCCCCGACCCCAACCCGCCCGAAGACCCAATCCGGCCCCACCCCCGCCCGGGCGCGCGTGCGCAGGTACCTCGGCACCGGCCGCGCCGAGGGCGAGTCTGTAGACCGGTCTGCATATTCTCTGCCCGCCCCACCGAGGTGATGCGCAGGAAGTCGGCCGGGCCGACTTCTCGCGCGGCCGCGGGCGGGAGCCGCGGGCGGGTTCAGGTGCGCAGGAGGATGCCGGTGACGGCGGTGGCCTGGGTGAGGGCGGCGGGGCGGTGGGCGTCGGGGAGGCCGATGGCGATGGGGACGGCGAGGCCGTCGAGCAGGGCGCGGATCTGCAGGGCGCGGTCGGCGGCGGGGCCGGGGGTGAAGTGGCCGGCGGCGGCGCCCTCCTCGATGAGGGCGACCAGGTCGGTGTGCCAGGGGGCCTCGATCTCCTGCTGGCCCTGGCGGATCTCGGCGCTCGCGGGGGAGCGGCCCCACACCTCGACCCAGAGGATCCAGCGCGGGTCGCCCGCGCCCTCCGGCAGGTAGAGGCGCAGGTAGGCGTCGAGGCGCTGCCAGGGGTCGAGGATGCGGTCGGCGAGGGCCTCGCGGCGGCGGGCGCCGAGCTGCTCCTCGCTCCAGCGCAGGGTTTCCAGCAGCAGTTGGTCCTTGCTGCCGAAGTAGTAGAGCAGGTGCCCGGCGCTCATCTGGAGCTGCTTGCCGAGCCCGGCCATGGTGAGTTTGGCGAGCCCGTGTTCGGCGATCGCGGCCCGGGCGGTGGCGAAGACCTCCTCGCGGGGGCGGGCCGGCCGGCGCGGGCGGGGGTCGGCCATGTGCGGGTCTCCTCGGTGGAACGGGGCCTCGGAAGCCGTCCGGGCGGGGGCGCGGGGCCCCCGCCCGGACGGGGCGTCAGAGCGCCTTCGGCTGCTGCTGGGTGATGCAGTGGATGCCGCCGCCGTTCGCGAAGATCTCGCGGGCGTCGACGAGTTCGACGGTGCGGCCCGGGTAGGCCTCGGCGAGGATGGCGGCGGCCTCCTGGTCGCGCGGGTCGTCGAAGGCGCACAGGACGACCGCGCCGTTGGCCACGTAGTGGTTGATGTAGGAGTAGTCGACCGGCTCGCCGTCCTCGTCCAGCAGGACGGTGGGGGCGGGCAGTTCGACGACCTCCAGCGGCCGGCCCCGGGCGTCGGTCGAGGCGCGCAGCACGGCGACCAGTTCGCGGCAGACCTCGTGGTCCGGGTGCGAGGGGTCGGGCTGGACGTGGGCGACCACGACGCCGGGGCGCACGAAGGAGGCGACGATGTCGATGTGTCCGCGGGTGCCGAACTCGTCGTAGTCACGGGTGAGTCCGCGCGGCAGCCAGATCGCCTTGGTGGTGCCGAGGAAGGCGTGCAGCTCGGCCTCGACCTCCTCCTTGGTCCAGTCGGCGTTGCGGCCCTCGCCGAGCTGGACGGTCTCGGTGACCAGCACCGTTCCGTCGCCGTCGACGTGGATGCCGCCGCCCTCGTTGATCAGCCGGGAGGCGAAGCGCTGCACCCCGGTCAGTTCGCCGATGTGCTCGGCGATGTGCTGGTCCTTGTCCCAGCGGGCCCAGGACTGCGCGCCCCAGCCGTTGAAGATCCAGTCGGCGGCGGCCAGCGAGCCCTTGCCGTCGATCAGGAAGGACGGGCCGATGTCGCGCATCCACGCGTCGTTCAGCGGGCGCTCGACGATGTCGACCCGCTCGGAGACGTACTTGCGGGCCTCCTCGGTCTCACCGGTGTTGACGATCAGCGTCACCGGCTCGTACCCGACGATGGTGTCGGCGACGGCGGCCCAGGCCCGGCGGGCGGCGTGCAGCTGCTCGGGGCCGTCGAAGGTGGGGTTGGTGGTGGGGAAGGCCATCCAGGTGCGCTCGTGCGGGTGCCACTCGGCGGGCATCCGGTAGCCGAGGGAGGCGGGTGTGGGGGTGGTCGTCATCGAGTCCTCAAGAGGTCCGGGGCCTTGGCGCGGGGGGTCGGAGCGCGGGGGGGTCAGAGGAAGTAGAGGCGGCTGAGCGAGACGCTGTCCGCGGGTTCGGAGCGCAGCGGCGAGCCGTCGAGCGAGACCAGCCCGGTCTCGGTGACCTCGACGTGGCCGACGCGGGCGTTGCGCACCATGTCGCGCGGTCCGATGCCGCGGGTGCCCCGGACGCCGACCCGGCGGCGGCGGGTGGGCAGCCCGTCGGCGGCCCGGTCGAGGTACGCGCCGTCGGCGGCGGCCTGGGCGACGAAGGCCACCGAGATGTCGGCGGCGGTCGCGCCGTGGGCGCCGAACTGCGGTCCCAGGACGAGCGGTTCGCAGCGGTCGGTGGAGGCGTTGGGGTCGCCGACCACGCCGTACGCGGGGAATCCGGCCTTGAGGACCAGCTGCGGCTTGGCGCCGAAGTGGTCCGGGCGCCACAGCACGATGTCGGCGAGCTTGCCGATCTCGATGGAGCCGACCTCGTGCGCGAGGCCGTGGGCGATGGCCGGGTTGATGGTGAGCTTGGCGATGTAGCGCAGCACGCGCTCGTTGTCGTCGCCGCTCTCCGTCGTGCCGTACGAGCCGGCGCCGTCGAGCGGGCCGAGTTCGGCCTTCATCTTGCCGGCCATGGCGAAGGTGCGGCGCACCGTCTCGCCGGCCCGGCCCATGCCCTGGGCGTCGGAGGAGGTGATGCCGATGACCCCGAGGTCGTGCAGGACGTCCTCGGCGCCCATGGTGCCGGCCCGGATGCGGTCGCGGGCCATCGCGGCGTCGCCGGGCAGGTCGACCTTGAGGTCGTGCGCGGAGACGATCATGCCGAAGTGTTCGCCGAGGGCGTCCCGGCCGAACGGCAGCGTCGGGTTGGTGGAGGAGCCGATGACGTTCGGCACGCCGGCCATCTTGAGCACGTTGGGGACGTGTCCGCCGCCGCAGCCCTCGATGTGGAAGGCGTGGATGGTCCGGCCCTCCAGCACCTTCAGGGTGTCCTCGACCGACAGACACTCGTTCAACCCGTCGGTGTGCAGGGCGACCTGGACGTCGTACTCCTCGGCGACCCGCAGCGCGGTGTCCAGGGCGCGGGTGTGCGCGCCCATGTCCTCGTGCACCTTGAAGCCGGACGCCCCGCCCTCGGCCAGCGCCTCGATCAGCGGGGCCTCGTCGGAGGACGAACCTCGGCCCAGGAAGCCGATGTTGACGGGCCAGGCGTCGAACGCGTTGAAGGCGTGGCGCAGTGCCCAGGGCGAGTTGACGCCGACGCCCCAGACCGGGCCGAACTCCTGGCCGATGATGGTAGTGACGCCGGAGGCCAGCGAGGCCTCCATGATCCGCGGCGAGAGCAGGTGGACGTGGGTGTCGATGGCGCCGGCGGTGGCGATCATGCCCTCGCCGGAGACGATCGTGGTGCCGGTGCCGACGACCACGTCCACGCCGTCCAGGGTGTCCGGGTTGCCGGCCCGCCCGATCGAGGCGATCCGGCCGCCGATCAGGCCGATCGAGGTCTTGCGGATGCCCTGGATCGCGTCGATCACCAGCACGTTGCTGATCACGACGTCGCAGGTGTCCCGGACCGCGGCGGGCTTGAGGTGCAGGCCGTCGCGGGCGGTCTTGCCGAAGCCGGCCAGGAACTCGTCGCCGGGCGCCTGGGAGTCGGATTCCACGCGGACGATCAGTCCGCTGTCGCCGAGCCGGACCCGGTCCCCGGCGCGCGGGCCGTGCACCGAGATGTAGTCGTGCGGGGTGATGGATGTCACGACTCGACCTCCGCGTCGTCGAAGTGGGTGAGGTAGCCGGTGGCGCGGGCCTTCGCCAGGGCGGCCTCCTTCGCGCCGGGCGCGTCCAGCGGGCCGTCCACGAGCCCCGCGAAACCGATCGCGACCCGCCCGCCGCCGATCGGCACCAGGCCGACCTCGACGGTGGCGCCGGGGTCGAAGCGCACCGAGGAGCCGGCCGGGACGGCCAGGTGGGTGCCGTAGGCGGCGGCGCGGTCGAAGGCGAGCCGCGGGTTGGCCTCGAAGAAGTGGAAGTGCGAGGTGACCGAGATCGGCACCGCGGAGGTGTTGTGCACGGGGAGCAGCAGTGTCTCCTCGACCGGGTCGTAGCCGGCTCCGTCGCCGATCAGCGCGCCGCCGGGGGCCTCGTCGCCGAGCGAGCCGGCGCCCTTGAACGGGTCGTTGACGACGGCGAGGCGGGTGCCGTCCTCGAAGACGGCCTCGACCTGGACGACGGTGACCACGTCAGGCACGCCGGGCAGGACGTCGTCGGCGGTCAGCACGGAGCGGCCGGCCTCGATGGCCTCGGCCAGGCGCCGGCCGTCGCGGGCGGCCTCGCAGACGGCGTCCGCGATCAGGGCGGTGGCCTCGGGGATGTTGAGGCGCACGCCCCGGGCGCGGCGGGCGCGGGCCAGCTCGGCTGCTGTGAAGATCAGCAGCCGGTCCCGCTCGGTGGGGGTCAGTCGCACGGTTCCTCGCTCGCGGTCGCCGGGGAGGGGGTCGGCTCGGGGGCCTGGGGGCTGTCAGGGGTGATGTTAGAACATCGTTCAAACATCTCGGGTCATTGAACCCGCACCGGGCCGCCCTGTCCAGCGTTGCCGCTCCGCGGGGGTTCGGCTTGCTGGGCGGGGGATGGGGGTGAGGGGCGTGACGGGGGTGGCGGGCCGGGAGGGTCCGCGGACCGCCGCCCGGACCCGCCGCCCGGCCCCGGCCCCGGCGCGCGGCGGGAGCGGGGCGGGGGCGCGCGGTCGGGCGCGCGGTCCGTACAGGCGCCGGGTGTGCGCGGGATCGGGTGGCGGCGCCCTCGAAAATCGCCTCTGCGCTTCGCAAACCTGTCCGGCGCGGGCAGTTGGATCACGCGAACCACTCCGTGCCCCTTTCACCCCACGTGATCGGACGCACACTGTTGCAAACGCCGTCAACTGGGCATGAGGATGAGTGGTCAGAACGAGGGGGCCACCCGGCCGGCGGGGGATCCGGAGGCGGGGGCCCGGATTTCAGGGCGGGGGCATGGGTTGATGGACGGTCAGTCGCGATTCCCGCGGCAGCGGACGAGTTCCGGCGACGCCTACCGGTCCGGGCCGGTCCAGGGGCCGACCGGCAGCACCGGGACGACCCTGCCGGGTGCACCGGCTCCGGGTTGTGCCCTGCACCGGCGGTTGCACCTCACGCTCGATCCGGCGGACCTGGTCGGAGTGGGCGCGGTCCGGCGGCGGCTGCGTTCGGCGCTGAGCCACTGGGGGGTGCCGGAGCTGTCCGACACCGCCGAGCTGCTCTCCTCCGAGCTGGTCACCAACGCGCTGCTGCACACGGGCAAGGGCGCGGTGTTCGACGCGGTGCTCGACTCGGACCACCGGCTGCGGATCGAGGTGCAGGACGGCACCAGCAGACTTCCCGGGCGCCGCCGCGATCCGGAGGCCGAGTACGCGACCTCGGGGCGCGGCCTGCTGCTGGTGGAGGCGCTCGCGGACTCCTGGGGCGTACAGCTGCGCGGCGACGGCAAGGTCACCTGGTTCGAACTCGCCACGCCCTGATCCCGGCCCCGGCGCCGGCACAGTCTCTCGGCATCGGCATCGGCATCGGCATCGGCATCGGCACCGGTCTCGGCATCGGCGCGGCCACGGCCCGACGGCCACGGCCCGACGGCCCCGGGCCCGCCTCCGGGGTCGCCGCCGGGGTCGCTACCGGGCCCGCCGCCGGGGTCGTACGATTGTTCGCCGTCGATTGATTCGCTGTCGAAGGAAGCCCGGAACAGAAGGCGGAACGAAAGGTTTCCGGCCCGTTGGCATTGCCGCTCGGCCGAACATTGGCCAGGATGGTGGGAATGTGTGTCCACGTGCGGGAAGCAGCGGGGAGACCGAACCTCGACTGGCCACCGTCCGTCGCACCGTCCTATCCAGCACGACCCATCACACCGCCATGCGGCCCGTCCGGACGGTCGGCGCGGTCCGCCACGGCAGCGGCAGGAGCAGCATGCCCACTGAGCCCGAGTCGCCGGGGCCGGCACTTCCTCCCGGCGCGGCGCCCGCCGTCGAGCCGCGAACCGTGGAACCGCGAAGCGTGGAGCCGCGCACCGTCGATCCGAGAGCCGCCAGGCCGCGAGCGGTCGGACAGCGGGCCGTCGAGCCGCGCGTCGCCGAGCAGCCGGGCGCCCCGGAGCCGCGCACTCCCGGGCAGCCCGTCGCCGGCGCCACCACCACCGGGACCGGCCGGGCCCGGCCGCCCGCCCAGCCCACGCGCCGCGGCTCCGCGGTGCGCCCGTCGCCGAGCCTCGCCGCCGCCCGGCTGGCGCCCGTGCTGTCGGGCGGACTGCCGCCGTCCTCCGCGGACACCATGCCGGACTGGCTGGAGCCCGCGATGGCGGCCAACGGCATCGGCTCCTTCGACTGGGACATCCGCCGCGACGTCCTGGAGGGCGACCAGCGGGCCTGCACGATCGTCGGACTGGACGCCCTGGAGCACGGTCGCTTCGACCGCACCGCCGCCTCCTTCCTGGCCCTGCTGCACCCCGAGGACGCGCCCGTGGTGCGCCGCCGGGTCGAGCGCGCGGTGGCCGAGCTGGGCCAGTGCGGCGCCTACTACCGCACGGTCGGGGCGAAGGGCGGCATGCGCGCGGTGCGCTTCCGCGGCCGGGTGCTCGCCGACGCCTTCGGCCGGGCCTCCCGGATGGTCGGCTTCGTCTGGGACGCCACCGTCGAGCTGCACAAGCGGGACCACGCCGACCGGATGGCGCTGCTGCGCGAGGAGCGCTCCCGGTTCATCAAGGAGGCGGCGCGCGCCCTCTCCGAAGCCGTCACCGTGCGTGACGTGGCCCGGGTGTTCACCGAGCTGCCGCTGCCCGGGCTGCCGCCGGACGGCCTGGTGCTGGCCTCCTTCGAGGCCGGCCGGGCGCAGATCCTCGGGGCCTCCGGTTACCGCGCCGACACGCTGGCGGTCTGGGACCGCACCGTGCTGCCGCCCGGGCACCCGGCGGCCGAGGCGCTGCGCCACCGCACGCCGGTCTTCGTCTCGACCCGCGAGGAGTTCCGCGAGGGCTACCCCGAGGTGTGGGAGCCGACCAGCCGCAGCGGCCGGGGTTCCTGGGCGTACCTGCCGCTGGTGGCCAGCGGCCGGGCGATCGGCGTGTGCGTGGTCAGCTTCGACGACGAGCGCGAGCTCGACGCGGACGAGCGCACCCTGCTCACCACCCTGGGCGGGCTGGTCGCCCAGTCGCTGGCCCGGGCCCGGCTGCACGACGCCGAGCACGAGCTGGCGGCCGGCCTCCAGCGGGTGATGCTGCCGCGCACCGTCCCGTCCGTCCCGGGCGTGACCACCGCGGTGCGCTACCTCGCGGCCGGCTCCGGCCTCCAGATCGGCGGCGACTGGTACGACGTGGTGCCGCTGCCCGGCGGACACGTCGGCCTGGTGATCGGCGACGTCCAGGGGCACGACGTGCACGCCGCCGGGATCATGGGCCAGCTGCGGATCGCGTTGCGCGCCTACGCGGCCGAGGGCCACCCACCCGCCGCCGTGATGGCCCGCGCCTCGCGCTTCCTCGCGGACCTCGACACCGACCACTTCGCGACCTGCGCCTACGCCGAGGTCAACGTGGACTACGGCGTGGTCTACGCCGTCCGGGCCGGCCACCTCGACCCGGTGGTGCGCCGCGCGGACGGCACCGCCGCCGTGGTGCCGGTGGCCGGCGGGCTGCCGCTGGGCATCGACCCGGACCAGGAGTACCGGGTCACCCGGTTCAGCCTGGACCCGGGCGAGACCGTGCTGCTCTGCACGGACGGCCTGGTCGAGGCGCGCGGCATGGACCTGGACGAGGGCGTCGCCCGGCTCACCCGGGCGCTCGCCCGCCCGCTGCCGGACGCCGCGCAGGCCGCCCGCGACCCGCTGGAGGAGCTGGCCGACCGGATCGCCTCCGAGGCCGCCGACTCCAGCGAGCGCGAGGACGACATAGCGCTGCTGCTCCTGCGCTGGGACGGCCCGGCCGGCGGCCTGACCGCCCAGCAGCTGCGCCGCCGGATCGGCCAGGCCGATCTGGCGCGGGTGGCCGAGGTGCGGGCCGAGCTGCGCGACGCGCTGCGTCGCTGGGGCGTGGCCGAGTTCATCGACACCGCCGAGCTGCTCTCCTCCGAGCTGGTCACCAACGCCATCCGGCACACCGACCGGGACGCCATGTTCACCGCCCGGCTCTACCGGGAGCCGGAGGCGGACGGCGGCCGGGCCCGGCTGCGGGTCGAGGTGGAGGACGAGTCGGACCTCTGGCCGACCCGCCGGACGCCGGGGGAGCAGGCCTCCTCCGGGCGCGGGCTGATGCTGGTGGAGGCGCTCGCGGACTCCTGGGGCGTGGAGCCGCGCGGCACCGGCAAGCGGATGTGGTTCGAACTCAGCGGGACGGCGGCGGCAGCGGCCTGACCCCTGTTCGGTTCCGCCTCCCCGGGGAGGCGGTGCGCCGCCCCGGGGGGACCGGGCCGGAGGGGATCAGCCGAACTGCTGCTCCAGGTCCTTCAGTTTGCGTTCCAGCGAGTCCAGCCGGGGCAGGGTGACGGTGTCCTCCTCCATGGTGAGGTCGATGGTGCGCCGCTCCGGACGCGCCGGCAGGCCCGGCTGGACGACCGCGCCCTCGGCCGGCTCCACCTCGCGCGGCGCGGCGGCCCGTTCCACCCCGGGACGCTCGGCCCGGACCCGCTCCGCCGCGGACCGTTCCACCCCGGGACGCCCCGCTCCGGGGGCCACGGCGGCCACGGCGGGCTCCGGGCCGGACTCCAGCCGCCGTGCCGTCGCGCCGCCGACGCGCCGCCAGGCGCTGTTGGAGCGGTTGATCGCCCGGATCTCGGCCCGTTCCCGGCGCCCCGCCAGCTTGCGGCGCTGCTTCTCGACGGTGCGCTCCCGCCTGTCCTCGCGCACCTCGTCGACCGCCTCGTCCAGGCTGCGGACGTTCTCCAGCAGCATCAGCGACCAGGCCGCGTAGGTCTCGCGCGGGGCGCGCAGCCAGCGGACGATGCGGATCTGCGGCAGCGGGCGGGGGACCAGGCCCTGTTCGCGCAGCGCGGCCCGGCGGGTCTGCTTGAGCGCCCGGTCGAAGAGGATCGCCGCCGAGAGGGACATGCCGGAGAAGAACTGCGGGGCGCCGGCGTGGGTCAGCCCGCGCGGGGCGTGCACCCAGTTGAACCAGGCCGAGGCGCCGGCGAAGAGCCAGACCAGCAGCCGGGAGCCGAGCGCCGCGTCGCCGTGGCTGGCCTCGCGGACGGCGAGTACCGAGCAGAACATCGCGGCGCCGTCGAGCCCGAACGGGACGAGGTACTCCCAGCCGCCGGACAGGCCGAGGTTCTGTACGCCGAAGCCGACCAGGCCGTGGAAGGAGAGGGCGGCAGCGACGCCGGCGCAGCAGAACAACAGGGTGTAGGAGGCGCCGCCGTACAGGGATTCCTTGCGGCGGCGCCGTTCCTCGGAACGTTCCCAGGAATCGGGGCCGGCGGTGGAGGAGGTGGCCCCCCGGCTGCGGAGCAGGGCCACCAGGAGTGCGCTGACCAGCAGCCCCACGACCACAGTGATCGCCCATCCGAGCGGTATGTCGGACAATTTCATCGCCGGAACCGGCCTCGCTTTCCTGCGTCGCTTTTCTGCGCCGTGATGGCGGGGACCATCATGGCGGATTCCGCGCGGAGGAATGGCCGATTCGCCGTCAATGCGCTGAGGAGAGGGATTTCTGACCCGGTGACCATCGCATGGTCATAGGAATGCGACGTGGGTTTTTCCAGGAATGGCGGGCTTTTCGAACCCGATGTCGAACGGCTTTTCGTCAACGCCGCGTGACGCGCGGGCAGCCGCCGCACATGTCCCTCGGATCGGCGGTGTAGACGAGGCAGCAGCTGGCCCGGGACCGGTCCGGGGACGGGGCGCTCTCCGCCCCGGGCGCCGGGGGCGCGAAACCGGCGCCCGGGGTGAAGGGTGCCGGGGCCGGGGCGGGACGGTCGTCCGCGCCGGGCGTGCGCGCGGGGTCGAGGACCCCGCCGGGCGCCAGCAGCGCGGTCAGTTCGGTGCGCGCCCGCTCCCGCTCCCCGAGCAGCCCGCCCGCGTACCAGAGCCCCTCCACCACCGCGTCGGTGGCCATCGCCCAGAGCACCCGGGGTCCGCGCCGGGCCTCCGGGCCGAAGGCGGTGAGCACCGGGGCCAGGAAGGTGCCCAGGGCGGACCGCAGGGCGGCGGCCAGCGCCGGCTCGTCCGGCACCGTCCGGGCCCGCCCGGAGCCGGCCGCCGGGTCCTCCGGCAGGCAGGCGAACTCCGCCGCGCGGACGGTCAGTTCGACCGCGTCGGGGCGCCTGCGCAGCGCGACGTCCCGCAGGGCGAGCAGCGGGACGCGCCGCTCCAGGAACCACGGCAGCGTGAACAGCAGCGAGACCGGCCAGACGAAGCGGTGCAGCCCGAAGCCGGCCGCGACGTCCGGGCGCAGCGGCTGCCCGTAGCGGGCGAGGCCCTGCCGGGCGTCGTGGGCGATCAGCTCGCGCACCGCCTCGGGGCGGGTGGTGAGGTCGGCGGCGGGCAGCCAGCCGTCGCGGCGCCGGGGCGGGGCGCAGCGCACCGTCAGAACGGGGGTGAGTCCGGACAGCCGGTGGTACGAGGGAGCGCCCGGGGTGGTGGGAGCGGGGGCGGGGACGGCGGTGCGCGCCCCGGTGGTGCGGGGGGCGCGCGGCCTGGGGCCGGGCCGGGTGCTGCTCGCGGTCATGGGCGGCCCCATCGGGTCGACCGGGGCGCCCATGGTCCGCCCGGCGGTGCCCGGCGGCACGGGCCCGTCGGACGCGGCCGGACCGGGGCATGGCGGTGCCCGGGGAACGGCAAGGCGACCTGGCCGGGGTACTGCTCCCCCCGGCCAGGTTAGCCTCACCTTAGCTGATTGTTCCTCCGGTCTCGCTCGCGATGCGCCCGTCCGAGGGAGGCCCCGGCGCACGGGAGGCGGCCAACTGGCGCGCGAGCCAGACCGGCACCCCGCCCAGGCCGGCCACCAGCCGGGCCGCCTCGGCCCGCAGCCGCGCGGCCTCGGGCGGCTCGGACACCTCGGCGAGCGCCGCGAGCGCCGGTGCCACCCCCACCGTGAAGCCGAGTTGCTCGCGCAGCCGCAGGGAGGCCTCGAAGCCCTCCCGGGCGTTCCCGCGGTCCCCGCGCGAGAGCGCCAGCGCGGCCAGGTGTCGCCAGGTGTACGAGCGCAGCAGTTCGTCCCCGCGCTCGCCGGCGCCCTCGTGCGCCCGGCGGTAGGCGATCCACGCGGCGCTGCGGTCGCGCAGCAGGTTCTCGGCCACCAGTCCGCGCCGGAAGTCCAGCAGCGGGCGGCCCGGGGCGTCCGGCGGCAGCAGCGCCGAGGTGCGGCCGAGCGCGGCCTGCGCCTCGTCCAGCCGGTCCCGCGGGCCGAGCACGCTCGCCACGTACGCGAGGAAGCCGCGGGCGCAGGCGGCGGCCGCGCGCTGCTCGGTGCCGGAGGCCAGTGCCTCCGCCAGGCGCAGCGCCTGTTCCGCCTGGGTCCAGTGCGCCGCGGTGAACAGGCACTGCTCGATGAGGAGTTCGGCCCGCCCCAGGGCCGCTTCCGGGTCGTGCTCGGCGGTTGGCCGCAGCAGTTCGGCGGCCTCCTGCCAGCACCCCCGGGACCTCAGCCGCCACACGGTGTCGCCCGGTTCCTCCGCTGCCGCCCGCCCCCGCTCCTCCGGGCCGCTCGGGTTCCATCCGTGCTCCGACAACGCCACCTCCTTGTGTGCGCCATCCGGCAAGCGCGCGGACCTGCCCCTGAGGCCCTGCCGCCACGACCCGCACGCATGGCGACGGCAGGGCGAAAGGCCCGCGCTGTGGCCGCAATTCAACACGGGGGTGAGCTTGTGCACCAGATCACGAGCGAAGGTTGTTGCTTTTGGAGGAAAAATGATCTAGGGGTGCGCACGGGAGGAGACGCCGGAGGAGACACGGGAGGGGGAGGTGGGGGCGGAGGTGGGGGCGGCCCGGCGGGCCGCCCGGTGGGTCAGGAGGTCCAGCCGGTCTCCATCAGGGCCTCGGCGGCGCCGTTCGCGGGCTGCGGCACACCCGCCAGGTCCAGGCTGAACAGGGCGACCAGCAGCTGTTCGCCGCGCACGGTGGCCTGGTGCGAATAACCCGCGAGGGTGAACATCGCGGCGGCCATCTCCTCGGCGTGCAGGGTCTGCAGCCAGAGGCACTCGACCGACTTCACGTCGGCGGGCTCGGTCCAGGTGTCCACCTGGGCGACCATCCGGCTGCCCAGCAGGGTGACCCCGTCGCGCTCCTGGGCCTCGGTCAGCTCCAGGTCGTCGAAGCCCAGCCACTCCAGGTAGCGGGCGGCGGTGAACACCGCGTCCTGCGAGGTGCGCACCGGATGGGGGCGGAACGGCGCGCGGTGGCGGAACGGTCGGGGGCGGCCGGCCGAGGGCGGTGCGGGCGGGGCCGGGGCGGGCGCGTTCATCGGGTGGGCCGGGTACGGGCGGGCGGCCTGCGGGCCGGGGGCGGCGAGCGGGGCGGCGGTGCCGCCGCCCAGGCGGGTGGCGCGGTCCACCGGCAGCCGGACGGTCGCGCCGCAGTTGCAGGTGAACTCGGGCTGCGGCCACTGGTCGGAGCGGCCGCAGTGCGGGCAGCGCATGCTCAGCCAGGAGTCCTCCCAGGAACGGAAGCGCACCTGCACCGGCACCCCGCCGCGCAGCAGCGGCACCTTGAGCGAGGCCCCGCACGGGCAGGGGAGGGAGGGAGGTTCGTAGAGGTGCTCGCGGCGGCAGGCGGGGCAGCGGATCGCCCGGGCGCCACCGCCCGGCCCCGGCCGCGTGGGGTCGTGTCCGGTGAAGTCGTCGGGCAGTCCGGCCATCGCGGGCTCCGTCCGTCGGGGGCGGGTGGGTGGGACGTTTCCCATGCTCCCCGAAATGTCCGGCGCCGGGCGCGGAATGAGGCAATCCTCAGGGACGGATCAGGGGATCCTGCCCGCTCGGGTGGGGGCGGAATCCTCCCCGAGGGGGATGTCCGGCGGGCCGGACCGGGACGTTCACCCGGCGGACCAGCGGGCCAGGTCGGCGGGCGTGTCGAGGTCGTCCGGGGCGGCGACGTCGGCGCACTCGACCAGGACGAGCTCCGCCGCGTGCGCCGCCAGCAGGGCGCGGGCCCCGGCGTCGCCGCGGGCGCCCGCCGCCGCCTCGGCGAAGTGCCGGGCGCCGATCAGCACCGGGTGCCCGCGCCGCCCGCCGTAGGCCGCCGCGGCCAGTTCGGCGCCCGCCCGGTGGGCGGCCAGCAGCCGGGCCACCGCGGCCGGGGTGACGCCCGGGGTGTCCACCAGCATCACCAGCGCCGCCGTGGCGTGCGGCGGCAGGGCGGCCAGGCCGGCCCGCAGCGAGGAGCCCATGCCCTGCGCCCAGTCCGGATTGCCGACCAGCCGGCAGCCCGGCAGGTGCGCGGTGGCCCGCACCCGCCCGCCCTGCGCGCCCAGCACCACCGTGACGTCCGCGCAGCCGCCGGCCCGGACCACCGCCACCGCGTGCTCCACCAGCGGCCGGCCCCCGTACCGGAGCAGTGCCTTGGGCCGCCCGCCCAGGCGCCGCCCGCCCCCGGCGGCCAGGACCAGGGCGGCGACCGGGCCCGGTCCGGCGGGTGTCGGCGCAGTCTGCATGGGGCCAGCCTGCCCGGTCCGGGCCGGGGCGCGCATTGTGGGAAGCCACAAGGGGAAGCCGCGCGCGGCGGCCGCGGCCCGGCGGTTCGGCCGCTGGCCGGGCCGGGCCCGGGCCCCCTGTACTGGGGCGATGAACACCGCACCCCCACCCGTACCCGGGGCCGCGCCCCGCCCGCCGGTGGACCGCTTCGGCCGGGTCCACACCGATCTGCGGGTGTCGTTGGCGGTGGCGGGCAAGGGGCCCGGGCACGCCATCGGCAGCGCGCGGTTCGTCCGGCCCGACCGTCCGATGTCGGCCATCGGCGGCTGAACGCCCCGCCGGGGCGGGGCGGCATGAGCGGGTGTGAGCTTCGACATGCTCCGGGCCGGCCCGTGGCGTCGGCTTGACCTGCTCTCGGGGCGGCTGATCTGCTGGTTCGCCGTCACCCCGCCCCTGATCCCGGGAGTTCTCCGTGCCCGCCCGCCGCACCACCCTGTCCGCCGCCACCGTGTTCCTGATATGCGCGCTCGCGCTGGTCGGCTGGCTGATCGGCGGCCGCGACCACAAGTCGACCGGCCCCAAGCCCGGTGGCGGCGCTGTCGCCGGGGCCACCGGCACCAGCCCGCTGCAGAACCCGGACGGCACCAAGCCCGGCCTGGCGCCGCTGACCACCCCCGAGGAGCGGAAGGCCGGCCGGGACGTCATCGCCAAGGTCGCCACCGCCGCCGTCGGCACCAAGGACGGCTACGACCGCAACGAGTTCGGCCCCGCCTGGACGGACAACGTCGACGGCGTCCCGTTCGGCGGCAACAAGTGCGACACCCGCAACGACCTGCTCGCCCGGGACGGCACCGGCGTCGAGCACAAGGACGGCTCGGACTGCACGGTCACCGCGATGACCATCTGGGACCCGTACACCGGCAAGAGCGTCCAGTGGACCAAGCAGCAGGCCTCCAAGATCCAGATCGACCACGTGATGCCGCTCTCCTACGACTGGCAGATGGGCGCCAGCAAGTGGGACAAGGCCAAGCGCGTCCAGATCGCCAACGACCCGCTCAACCTGATCCCCGCCGACGGCTCGCAGAACGCCTCCAAGGGCGACTCCGGCCCGGCCGCCTGGCTGCCCGCCGACACCGGGATCCGCTGCTCCTACGCGGTGCGCTTCGCCCAGGTCTCGCTGAAGTACCAGCTGCCCGTCACCGACGCCGACAAGAAGGCCATGCTCCAGCAGTGCGACGGCTGACGGACCGTTGACCCCGGCCGGGGGCGGGTGCGATGTGCTTCGGACGCAGGTCGGATGGTATTCGTGGGCGGTGCCCCCGATCACTTCCCGGTTCCCCCGCTCGTCCGGGCGCGCCGTGCCCGCCCTCGCCGCCGTCCTCGCCCTCGCGCTGTCGAGCGGCTGCACGGGCGGCGTCGCCCGGCCTCCGCTGGACGAGCGGGTCGCCGCCACCGCGACACCCGCCCTGCGCGCGCTCTACGACCAGCACATCGACTGGCAGCCCTGCCCCGGCGACGACGGCGCCGACCCGGACACGGCCGTCGTGCGGTGCGCCACCCTCAAGGTGCCGCTGGACTACGCCGACCCGGGCGGCCGCACCATCGACGTCGCTGTCACCGAGGTGCCCGCCGCGGACCGCGAGCACCGGCTCGGGGCCCTGCTGCTCAACCCCGGAGGGCCCGGCAACTCCGGTGTCAAGATGGTCCGTTGGGGCTGGAAGAACTATCAGGGGCCGCTGCACGACCGCTACGACCTGGTCGGCTTCGACCCGCGCGGCACCGGCGACACCGTCCCGGTCCAGTGCCTGGACGACTCCACGCGCGACGAGTGGGACGCCACCGACGACCCGGACTACGGCCGCGGCCGGGTGCTCGCCGAGGCCTGCGAGGCCCGGCACGCCGACCTGCTCCCGCACCTCGGCACCCGCGACACCGCCCGCGACCTCGACGTGCTGCGCGGCGCCCTCGGCGAACGCCGCCTGGACTTCCTCGGCTTCTCCTACGGCACCCACCTCGGCGCCCGTTACGCCGAGGAGTTCCCCGAGCGCACCGGCCGGCTCGTCCTCGACGGCGCCGTCGAGCACGGCGTCCCCACCGCCCGGCTCGGCATCGAACAGGCCGTCGCCGCCGAGGACGGGTTCCGGGCCTTCGCCGCCGACTGCGCCACCGAGGACGGGGACTCCTGCCCGTTCGGCCCCGACCCGGCCGCCGCCCCGCAGCGCCTCGCCCGCTTCCTCGACGGCCTGCGCGAGCACCCGCTGCGCACCGCCGACGGCCGTACGCTCACCGCCGCGCTCGGCTGGGGCGCCGTCCTGGACGCGCTCGCCGACGGCCACCAGTCCTGGTCCGGGCTGCGCGACGCCATCGAACCGGCCGTCACCCGGGGCGACGGCGAGAGCCTGCTCGCCCTCGCCGACAGCGTCTACGGACGCGGCGAGGACGGCCGCTACCAGAGCGTGGCCGACGCCTTCGCCGCCATCTCCTGCGCGGACGGCCCGCCGCCGCCCACCGACGCGGAACTGCGCCCGGCCCTCGCCGAACTCGCCGCCCGCGCCCCGCTGACCACCGGGCACGACCCGACGGGCACCCTGCTCGTCCCGGACTGCCGGGCCTGGCCGTACCGCTCGCCCGAGCTGCCGCAGCCCGTCCGGGCACCGGGCAGCGCGCCGGTCCTGGTGATCGGCTCCACCGGCGACCCGGTCACCCCGTACGCCTGGGCGCAGCGGCTGGCCGGCGGGCTGGAGCACGGCGTGCTGCTCACCCGGGACGGCGACGGGCACATGGCCTACTACCGGAGCAGCTGCGTCCGGGACGCGGTGGCCGCCTACCTGGTGGACGGACGGCTGCCGGAGGCGGACACCCACTGCGCGACCGACTGAGGACGGGCGGCCGGGGACGACGGAAGGGGGCGCGCCGCGCGAACGCGGCACGCCCCCTTCGGGGTTGCGGGCCCACCGTCAGGAGGTGGGGGCCGTCAGGTCGTAGAAGGTGGTCGAGCCGATGGTCTTCGCGGTGAAGTGGGCGGCCACCCAGGACGCGATCCGGGCGGACTCGTTCTGCTGCCCGCCCTCGTCGCCGCCCGCGCCGCCGAAGCCGCGGTGGGAGCCGCCGGCGCCGATGAACCAGTGCACCTTGCCCTCCTGGACGTACGTCCGGAACCCGTCCAGGGTCAGCGAGGGGTCGGTGCCGTTGAAGCCGCCGAGGGCCATCACCGGTTCGCCGGTGGCGAGTTGGTAGCCGGCGGCGGTCTGCGAGCCGATCGTGGCGGCCGCCCAGGTGTAGTGGTCGGCGTTCTCCTTCAGCATGGCGGCGACCTCGTCGGTCACCTTGGGGCCGTCGAGCAGGCCGCCCATGCCGCCGGGGGGCGGGCCGCCGGCCGTGGCGCCGCCGGGGAGGCCGTCGGTGCCCGTGCCCTCGGGGGCCTGCGCGCCGGGGAAGCCGTTGCCACTGCCAGTGCCGCTACCGGCGCCGCTGCCGGTGCCGCGCTCGTGGCGGCCGTTGCCGTGGTCGGTGCCCGCCCCCGTGCCGCTGCCCGGGAAACCCTGGCCGCCGGGGAAGCCCTGGCCGTTCTGCCCGCCGGGGAAGCCCGGCTGACCGCCCTGGCCGAAGCCGCGCCCGTTGCCGCCGCCCGGGAAGCCCTGGCCGCCCTTGCGCCCCGTGCCGCCCGGTCCGAACGCGCCGTCCACGCCCGGCCCGGCGGTCACGATCGAGCCGGTGTGCGGGGTGTTCACGGTGTCCACCGCGTACGCCGCCGGACCGCCGAGCGCCGCCGCCAGGCCCACCAGGCCCGCCACCGAGGCGATCCGCGCGCCGGTCCGGCCGGAGAACCGCCCGGTCGGCGAGCCGACGACCAGCGGACCGGCGGCCAGCGCCGCCGCCGCGAGCAGCCCGCCGACCAGCACCGCCCAGCGCAGCCACGGCACGAAGTCCGGGCTGCGGCCGAGCAGCACGAACGCCCAGACCGCCGTCACCGCGAGCGTCCCGGCCAGCACCAGCGCCCAGGGCAGCCGGTGCCGGGCCCGCCACAGGCCGTCCACACCCATGCCGACCAGCGCCGCGACGGCCGGGGCCAGCGCCACCGTGTAGTACTGGTGGAAGATCCCGGACATGAAGCTGAAGATCAGCGCGGTGGAGAGCAGCCAGCCGCCCCAGACCAGGAAGGCCGCGCGGGCGGTGTCGGTGCGGGCGTAGCGGCGGGTCGCCCAGAGGGCGGCCACCAGCAGGATCAGCGCGGCCGGCAGCAGCCAGGCGATCTGTCCGCCGATGTCGGTGCCGAACATCCGGGTCAGCCCGGTCCGGCCCCAGCCGTGGCCGCCGCCGCGCATCGCACCGCCGGGCAGGTCGAGCCCGGCCGGCATCCGCGCGCCGCCGCCCACGCTGCCGGTCTCGTCGCCGTTGATCCGGCCGAGGCCGTTGTAGCCGAAGGTGAGCGAGAGGAAGCTGTTGTCCTGCGAACCGCCGACGTACGGGCGGGCGGAGGCGGGCAGCAGCTCGACGACCGCCACCCACCAGCCGCCGGCCACGACCATCGCCGCGCCCGAGAGCAGCAGCTGCCGCACCCGCCGCCACAGGCCGGTGGGCGCGACGACCAGGTAGATCACCGCGAACGCGGGCAGCACGAGGAAGGCCTGCAGGGTCTTGGTGAGGAAGGCGAGGCCGAACACCACCCCGGTGAACACCAGCCACCGGGTGCCCGCCGCCTCGACCGCGCGCACCAGCCCGTACGCGGCCAGCGTCAGCAGCAGCACCAGCAGCGCGTCCGGGTTGTTGAAGCGGAACATCAGCGCCGCGACCGGGGTGAGCGCCAGCGCGGCGCCCGCCAGCAGGCCGCCGAGCGGGGAGAAGCGGCGGCGCACCGTCGCGTACAGCACGCCGACGGTGGCCGCTCCCATCAGCGCCTGCGGGGCCAGCACCGACCACGAGGAGAGGCCGAAGATCCGCGCCGACAGGGCCATCGGCCACAGCGAGGCCGGGGGCTTGTCGACGGTGATGAAGTTCGCCGCGTCCGAGGAGCCGAAGAAGAAGGCCTTCCAGCTCTGGGAGCCGGCCTGCACGGCGGCCGAGTAGAAGGAGTTGGCCCAGCCGGAGGCGCTCAGGCCCCACAGGTAGAGGACGGTGGTCGCGGCCAGCAGCGCCAGCAGGGCCGGGCGCACCCAGCGCGGGTCGTCCGCGCGCCCGCGCCAGGCGCGGGCCGGGAGGGTGCGCAGCCGGTCGGACCAGGATGCCGGACCCTTGGGGCCGGTGGGCGGCAGGGGCTGCTCGGGGAAGAGCGGCGCCGGGTCCGGCCGGACCGGGCCGGGCGGCACCTCCGGCGGCGGGTGGTTCGCGGCCTCGGGCCACGGTTCGCCGGCCGGAGGGGAGTAGCTGCTCGTGGTCATGCGCCATACGGTGGGTGGCGCGGCTGAGAGAACCGTGAGACGGGGCTGTGAGGCGCGTGTGATCCGGAACGTCAGGCGGATGGCGGCATGGTGAGGTGCTCGCCCAGCCACTCCAGGGCCGGGGGGATCTCCCGGGTCCAGGTGTGGAAGTTGTGGCCGGCGGTGTCCAGGGTGATGGTGGACATCTTGGTCGGGGCCTTGAAGGCGGCGACCATGGCCTCGGTCTCGTCGCGGTTGTTCTCGTCCTTCGCGGTGGTCAGCAGCAGCGAGACCGGGGCCGGCGGCTGGTTCTTCAGCCGCCACAGCAGGTCGTTCTCCTGCTTCAGCCGGTCGTTGCCGCCGAAGAGGTCACCGGTGGTCGCGTCGTGGGCGGCGCTGTAGTAGCCGGAGAGGGCGACCGCCGCGCGGTAGGAGTCGGGCTTGCGCAGCGCGAACTTGAGCGCGCAGTAGCCGCCGGTGGAGTTGCCGATCACCGCCCGGTTGGCCGGGTCGGTGCCGATCCGGTACGTGGTGGCGAGGGCCTTGGGCAGGTCGGTGGTGAAGAAGGTCTCCACCTGGGGGCCGTTCGGCACGTCCACGCACTCGGTGTCGCGGTCGCCGACCAGGGTGGGGCGGGTCATCACCAGGACGGTCGGCGGCAGCTTCTTCTGCTCGATCGCGTTCAGCGTGGACGCCGGGTACTGCATCAGCGAGATCAGCTTCTCCGGGGTGCCCGGGTAGCCGGTCAGCACCAGGGCCATCGGGAAGCGCTGCTTGGCGTAGTCCGGCTGGAAGTACTGCGGCGGCAGGTAGACGTACGCCTCGGTGGTCAGACCGCTGCCGGCTCCTTTGACGTCGACCTTCTGGATCAGGCCGGAGCGCTCCGGGTCCGAGCCCTGGGCGGAGTAGAACTTCTGCTCGCCGGTGACGGCCACCCCGGAGGCGTTGGGCTGGTGGTCGACCACCGTGCCGAGCCCGCCGCTGGTGCCGAGCAGGTCGGTCCAGGAGCTGTAGAAGCCGAAGTAGCTGTTGGCGATCAGGCCCATCGCGGCCAGGACCGACACCTGGGTGGCGAGGAACGCGCCGATCCGGCCCAGCCACGCCTTCCAGCCCTTCCCGCCGAACCGCGGCCAGAGCCACATGGTGGCGGCGAAGACGGCGATCGCGAGGAGGGAGGCGATGATCTGGAGCGGGAGTCCGGTGAGACTGAGCACGAGCCCGATCGTAGTTGACCTCCGTGGAGGCTCCGGGGCGGCCCCTTCCGATGATCGTCCTTATCGGGTTGACCCGGGTGGTTCGTGCTCGGCAGCATGTCGCCCCGACGCGTACGGGGAGTGCGCGGCGGATGACAGCGGGGTGGGGTCGTGAAGTCGATGCGGTTCGCGGGGTCTTCGGGTGGGGCGGGTCTGGCGGTCGGCGGGGTGCTGCTGCTCGCGGCCTGCTCCGGCGGGGGTGGGACGGCGGCGCCGAGCGCCTCGGCGACGGTCGTGCCGAGCGCCTCGGCGACGCCGTTCGGGACGACGCTCGCGCAGTCCCTGGAGCCGGTCGGCACCGGGCTGTCGAAGGTGGCCGCGGCGACGACCATGAAGGAGGTCGAGACCGCGCTCGCCATCGTGGAGTCCAATGCCGACCGCGCGGTCCGGAGCCTGAAGGCCGCCGGCGCACCGGACGGGGTCGACGCGGCGCGCACCGAACTGGTGACCGGCCTGAACACGCTCTCCTCCGAGGCGCTGACGATCCGCACCGACCTCAACCTCAAGAAGTACTGCACCGTCGGCGTCATCCAGGCGCAGCTCGGCGGCGGCCATGGACTGGTGGCGGTCCCCGCCGCGCTCGCCAAGCTCGCGACGGCCGGCCAGCCGGCCGCCCTCACCGTCCCGCAACTGCCCAAGCCGCAGCCGCAGCCGCGGGCCCAGGAGAACGGTTCCCCGGTCCGCGACGGCGGGAACCGCGGCAAGGGGGAGCTGACCGTCACCAACAACGGGGACGTGGACGCCGTCGTCTCGGTCGTCCAGGACGGCCGGGCCGTGGCCTCGATGTACGTGGTCAAGGGGCAGAAGGCCACCATCGACGGCATCAAGTCGGGCTCGTACGCCTTCCACTACACCACCGGAGTGGACTGGGACGCCGACGTGAAGCAGTTCACCCAGGACTGCCGGTTCGTCAAGGTCGGTGACAAGCACGAGTTCGAGCCGTCCGGGACGACCTGGACCTTCAAGCTCCGCGCGGAGGGCGGCGAGGGCACCGGCAATGCCGCCTGGCTGACCGCGGCCACCGCCCCGCAGCCGTAGCCTCCGCCCGTAACGGGCATACCGGGACGGGTCGTTGCCTTCGGATGGCACGACCCGTGCCGGGCAGTGGCGAGTTCGGTCACAATCCTTGACCTCTTGAAGTGGCCATGGCACTTTCGTGCGGCGCGGGCGTCGGCGACCAGTCGTACACCCCGCGATCCCCCACAAGGAGAGCCATGTTCAAGAGATTTGTTGCGGTGGCCGGTACCAGTGCCGTCGTCGCGGGCGGGCTGGCCTTCGCCGCCGCCCCCGCGCAGGCCGTCCAGGCGGCCGACCTGACGTCCACCATCGCCCTGAGCAACTGCTCGGCCTCGCTGGTCCGTTACCCCACCTCGGTGGCCGGCGACCGCGCGCTGATGCTCACCAACGGGCACTGCCTGCCGACCATGCCCTCGGCCGGCCAGGTGATCCAGAACGCCACCGCCAGCCGCAGCGGCACCCTGCTGAACGGCGCGGGCAACAGCCTGGGCACCGTCCAGGCCGACAAGGTGCTCTACGCGACGATGACCGGCACCGATGTCGCGCTCTACCAACTCACCGACACCTACGGGTCGATCAGCTCCAAGTACGGCGCCACCGCGCTGACCATCAGCGACTCGCACCCGACCGACGGCGCGTCGATGTACATACCCTCGTCGTACTGGAAGCAGGTCTGGAACTGCTCCGTCAACGGCTTCGTGCCGACCCTGCGCGAGGACGAGTGGACCTGGCACGACTCGCTGCGCTACAGCTCCGGCTGCAACACCACGCACGGCACCTCCGGCTCGCCGATCGTCGAGTCCGCCAGCGGGCGGATCATCGGCATCAACAACACCGGCAACGACGACGGCGCCATGTGCACCCTCAACAACCCGTGCGAGGTGGCCGCCGACGGCACCACCAAGGCCTTCAAGGGCCAGAGCTACGGCGAGGAGACGTACTGGTTCACCACCTGCCTGAACTCCAGCCGGGCCATCGACCTCAACGTCTCCGGCTGCCTGCTCACCAAGCCGGCCGGCAGCGGCACCGTCTCGGTGACCAACCCGGGCAACCAGTCCACCGTCGTCGGCGGCGCGGTGAACCTCCAGATCGGCGCCTCCGGTGGCACCGCCCCGCTGTCCTACGCCGCGACCGGCCTGCCCGCCGGGCTGTCGATCAACTCCTCCACCGGCGTCATCGCGGGCACCGTCTCCACCGCGGGCAGCTCCACCGTGACCGTCACCGTCACGGACGCCGCGGGCACGTCGGCCTCCACCTCCTTCACCTGGGCGGTCTCCACCGGTGGCGGCAGCTGCACCCCGGCGCAGCTGCTGGGCAACGCGGGCTTCGAGACCGGCACCGCCACCCCGTGGACGACGTCCAGCGGCGTGGTGGACAACAGCTCCTCCCAGGCGGCCCACGGCGGCTCCTGGAAGGCGTGGATGAACGGCTACGGCTCGACCCACTCGGAC